>JBFRWL010000091.1:0-6186 GCA_051439565.1 Prochloraceae cyanobacterium | reverse complement strand
ACCTAGTATTTGCTCCAAAAAATATGAGTCAATCTTGCCTCCTGACTCTCTATATCTATTGGTTAAATTTTTAATTCCACTTAATGTCGAGTCTAAATTGCTGTAACTTTTTTCACGTTTCAGCACTTTTGGGGGTGTAGTTTGCTCAACTTCCGTACAGAGTAATTTTAATTGGCCCATCATTTCCCCTGTATCAATAACTACTTCTCCATTAGTTACGTTGGTTCGGAGAACTTCAAATTTTTCTCCTGTGAGCTTGATTTTGCTGGAATTGTACTTGGCTGTTTTTAGCTCAACCCAGTCTCCACAGCGAACTATAGCCATTTAATTATCCTCCACCCAGCGATCGCTTAAACTCCGGCGAATATTTTCGATAGCTATGTGAGTAGTTGTCATTGGTATGGTCGGTTTAGCACCGTCGAGAATGTTTGCCACTTCCGTAAAAACTTCTTCCAGGTGAGCAGATATTTGTTGCTCTAGATCGTAGGCAATCTCAGCCAGTAACCGCTCGGACGGAGCTTCCTCCTTTTTATAGTTTAATGCTAGGAATTGTGTTTCATAATCTCCAGATTCTATATGAAAAAGAGAAACAGACAAAATACCTATATAACTTTCGGCCAACTTTGCTGAATGGATAGCCCACATTTGCGGACCTCTTTTTACTAAATCAAAAAACTCTGCATCCAAGTACAGCGGGATTATTTCCTGAAGCATGAGGTTTAGTCCATCATGCCATGGGTTTTGATGTCCCATTGTAATTTCTAATGTGGGAATGTCGTTAATTTGCATTTTCTCTCCTATATATATATGTACGAAAATTGCCGACTGCTCAGTTGAGCGATCGGCAATTGGTATGATTTATTCCGATTCCGTAGAATCTTCTGGTAGATGTTTTACCTGTTCCAAAAGACGGGCGATTTCCTTTTCCAAAGCAGCAGCTTTTTCTAAGTATCTTGCCTTTTTTTGTTTGTGTTCGATTAGTCGGTTTTCCAGACGTTCACCGTGTCCGTCGATGTAGTCCTCCCCCTCCTTGATTACCTCTCGGAACAGGCCAAGGATTCCCCCAAGAGTCCTATAGATTGCATTTCTTCCCAAGCCCGCGTCCATTTCTCCACCAATTCGCTCCGACTGATATTCAGTGCGCCCGCTATGCTGTCCATCTTTTCCAGGGTTTCCGGTGTTAGCGATAGGTTGGTTCGCTTCTTGGGACTGTTGTACTTTGGTTTTCCCGCCATCAGTTATTTCTGTGTCCATTGTTTGTGTACAAGATAATTTTACTCAAACCCCTTGACAAAATTATATACACACCAGATGATAGTTATCAAGGTTTACACAATAAATGTTTTGGAGGTGATGCCCAAAGGAGCTTTAACAGCCAACCTATAAATCTAAGAATCTTTCATCTTTCTGTAGCATTCAAACTTTGTTAACCTAATCTCTTGTGTTTGTGGGGGCAATTCTCCTTAATGTTCCCCCACGTTTACTTAACCAGGGAGGTGCTTAGACGACAATCATATATATACCGGGCTTACTATTTACCCGGAGTCAAAAAATATTGGTAATAAAATTTGCAAAAACTGACATAGAAACTAGGGAATGTCTTTTTTCATAAGTTCTGACATTCCCGTTTATTAAATATTTGGAGGTATTGGATGGGTGAGATAGAACAAACCAAAGCTTTTATTCGGCTGTGTGACAGTCTGCATGAGTTGAGGATAGCTATTGAAAATCTAACCCCAAAAGAGGATAAAGCTTTTGAAATATTCAAAATAGTAATGCCTGAGTTACGGGGGGATTACGACGAGTTACCAGTATCAGAGTTTAATGAGTCTGTGAGAGAGACCGTCCAGTTTTCTGTAATCGTAGCAAGACTGTTTGAGCATTACGTTAATACTGAAGACTTAACCCCAGACAGTTTGGGGGCACAGATACCACTAGGACCTGAAGACACTTGAGAGGCAATGGTTTTAAGTCTGATACAGCACATTGGCGATAGCGAGTAACGGATAGGTTTCTTACATTTTAATTTTTAGCAAAACAATCATTAGATTCAACAAGGTAATCACTATGCCCAGCAAAAACAGAAAATATTTAACAACAACCAGGATTAAAGGCTCTGAGGTTAGTCCTACCATGATAACTATAGACATTAAACCAGAGCCAGTAGAGACTGCTAATACTTCAAAAAAATTGCCACCTGTAGACTTGGAACAGCAAGAACAAAACAAGCCTGCTGTTTCCGACGTTCAACCCGTTAGTCGCTGTACTGTATCTAAAATCACAGGCAGAACATACCGACGGCCACAAAAACACCTGGTAAGTTACACCAAAAAAGATAGTTAGATGAAAAGTGCTTTCTGGTAACACTTTAGGTTCCTTGGGATACTAGCATCCCAAGCCTCCTGAACTATTAACTGCTAACCCCTTTTGACGATATGCTGCCATTCAACCTTGAACTTCCTGTACGCCACGAGGAATCCCCTTGGACTCCTTGGTTCGATGAAATAGAAGAAATTTACCATAGTCTGTTTTATCATCAGCAATGGAAGGATGATGAGGTTTGGGCTAAGGAGTACGACATATTAGCAAAAAAGGCTAGGTATGCTTATGTCATAGACGGGTTGGTAATTGCTGCTAATAAATATTACAAAATATACAAAGATAAAGGGTACAAAACTTTTGAGGAGTATTGCACCAGAGAAGTAGAGAAATCAGAATGGCAATGCAATCAGGCAGCAAGAGCAGCTCAAGTATCTTGGCATCTAATCTGCAAAGGTTTTGAAAAGATTCCTTCTTGTGTCGCGCAAGCAGCACGATTGCTAGAATCTGCTGTCAAGAAGGATAAGAAACATCCGGATGTAGCAGGAGCTTGGAAAAAATGCCTAGATGCAGTTCATTGTACTGGTAAATCTATAACCTCAAACCTCATAGAAGCTGTAGTGTTGGAAACACCAGAGGACAAAAGCAAACAACTAAAAATCCCACTACCTGTATACAAAGGATTGGAGAAAAAAGCCAAGCGATTAGGCAAGACAGTCACTGAATACTTAGAGGAACTAGCCAAGGAAGAGGAGCCGGAACCACAAGTAGAACCGACCCCCGAACAAGATAATCATACCGAACCTGAATCGCAAACTAATTGTAACACACAAACGAATGACACCAGAGCAACTAAAGCAGTTTCTCCTTTTGAAACAGAGCGCCGGACTCGAAGCAGCTATGAGGTATGCGAGCCTAGTAGAGACCCCCGGTTATGCGAACCATTCATCCCCTACTAAGAGAAATACTTCCTACAAGTACCCTCACGAGCAAAAACGAGTTACAGCGAGACAACAAGCTCAATCAAACTACCAGAGAAAATTTGACGACTATGGAAACATCACGCCTAAACCATTATTTGGGAGCAACTACTTATGAAAATATCTAAAATCAAAGAAAAAGTATTTGAAATGGGAGTTACCTCCCAACAGGTTCGCGATGAAATTGGAGACTTGCGATTTCGCTCGACTTGGGAAACTGCTTATGATAAATATTGTTGTTATAGCAATCTTCCAATCATCAAGGCACTCAATAGAATGTGGGAAATTAACAGCATTATTGATTTTGTTCCTCCCGCGCCACCAACATTTATTGCTCCACCAGCTACACCATCAGAACCGCCGGAGCCAGTTGAAGATGACAACCAGTACGAGCAACCGCGCCCAATACCAACAGAAGATGATTTGAAACTACCTCTAGACAATATCATTGGACGGTTGCTGCCAACAGAACATCTATTGACATTATTTAATTCTGTTTGTACTGACCCATATTTGTCTAAAGGTATTGTGCGACATGATGAACCTGTGATATTGGTTCCACTTGATAGCAAAGCAGGGATGTGGAAAGCAAGGCGCTGTCGGTTAAAACGATTGTCAGCGTACCCACTGACACTGCCTGTTGCGGTAGCAACAAGCCCTCGCCAGAGCAAGTATGGCAAGGTTTCAGCCAAGAATAAAGGCAGTCGTTCACCTCCGGAGTAATTATGACTTAAGAAATTAAAATATCTGTCAAAACAGCTATTGTACTGCTACGAGCCTTAAAGGCAGCAACAAGTTTTGCTTTTGATGGCGGAAATGCTGCCAGCCAAATAAGGAGACAAGGGACACCGCAAAGCACAGCCGCTATTCTGTTGAAGGCTTCCACTAGCGAACACCCTAATCTTACAGCAAGCCAACTAGAACAGGCAATACTAGAAGTAGTAAAAATAAATGATTTTGTCAACAAACAGTAGCTACCAGCGTATCTGCGAATTACTCGCAAAAATGCCACCAATGACATTTGAAATGACACCGTTAGAAATGTTTTTGATAGCAGAAGTTTTGCTTAAGTCTGTAGCCATTTTTCCTGGTTGCAATATCGGCGTCAAGAAGTTCCTAAAAAGACTGATAGCTTCTTTAGGTGTCCGTTGCAATAGCAGAACAAACAGCATAATCACGACATTGATGATTCACTCAAATTTAGAGGAAAAATTATGATCAAACAAGTTAGCATCGGGTGTACAGTGCCATCTAATGTCGCCTGTGCCTCAACAAAAATGTAGACAACACTAGACAATACGAATGAAAACGATTTGTACCAAATCGTCAACTCAGCCAAATATACTTTAGCTGAATTAATATCTGGAGGTGATGTAGAGCAATTCACAAAGCCGCTGGAATGTATGAATCATCCAACCACTTCCACGACAGCAGAAAGCAATAAGCACGAGCTAATATTAATCGAGCAAAAAGTTAAACAGCTCCGGGACCAACTAGAAAGAAAAAGACTGGAAGCAAAGGAGCTTTTTAAAAGATTAGAGGATTATCAAGTAATAGAAAAGCTAGAGTTACTCCACTTATCCAATAGCTTCTGGGGCTCACTAGACAGAGTGATGAAAGACATCGGTAAAGAACCAGATGAAGTTATCGAAAGTGATGCGGGCGATGATTCACAAAACCAAGATTCTCAGTCATCTGCTGATATTAGTGGAGGAATGTTTTGACATTAGCTAATTTGCCATTAGAGGACAAAAAATACATTATCCTACTATCACAAATGCAAAGGCATTTAGTAGATGAAATCGCCAAAGTCAGAGACCAACCTACTGAACTTGTGCTATCAGCGTTTAGTGAAATAGCCAAGGCTGACTTGGCATTGATGACTGAGGACGAAATCAACTTTATTATCGAAACCAATGACAAAATAAGGGGACGAAAGTAGTGCTATGTCCTGACTGCAATGATATCTAATAAATGTCATTTCAGCCAGTGCATTCTTTGCCCCGTAGAATTAACTCAAATATTCTCAAGAGCAAGTCACAACACTTGCTATCAAACCTAACTGTCAGTTTTAAGCAAATGAAAAAAGTAATATTGTATAAGTGCATCAAAGACCTGATGCCTCACGTCAAAGGATATTTTTCACTTGGAATCGTTGAAAGAAAAATAGTTTTTCCTATGCTCACTAAAGAGTTCCAGGCAGCTCTTACAATGCTTAGGAAGTTAGATAACTGCGGGACTCTGCTTTTAGAGGAACTCTGCGAGGAAAATGACATTAGTGAGAAAACGTGTTTAGTAATTCTTGACGCTTTAAGTTCAGGTTTTCTCCTAACAATCCATGAGGGAAAAGTCAGCCTCAATCAAAAATTAACCGCTTGATAACGCGCTAACGGGTAAGCGTAGAAACTGCTGTCAATCAATGGCAGTAGTCGCGGGTTCGCCCGTACCACACTAGGGAGTATTTGCTTTGTCAGGAATGTGAGCTTTTGAGCTTTTCAATTATTGTGAGCAAGCTTCCTAGTATTGTTATTTCAGAGTTTTGAAAGGAATTTGAGTTATTGTAAGATAGCTTTCAGGCGAATTGTGAACTCTGAAATTTTTAATTTACTTTTATAAGTTCGCCATGTACAGCAGAATAATTGGTGGGGATGTTTGCAAGAACTCCCTAGTTTGTTGGGAGCTTTCCGAGCTACCCTTGGATTTGCGTGCGCATTTCAGGAGAAATAAGAGAACTAAGCGCAATGATGAACTGACTTTTTACCTAAACTCTGCCAGCGTAGAAAAGTTTGTAGAATTCATTCAAGATTCTGATTGCCTCGCCCTAGAACCGACTGGGAGAAATTATTCGGAACTTTGGGCGACTATTGAACAAACTCACGGAGTATCA
>JBFRWL010000090.1:0-3528 GCA_051439565.1 Prochloraceae cyanobacterium | reverse complement strand
AAGTACAGTAGTGGTTCCGGTACACGTTTCTAGCGCAGTAGAACAAATTGCCCGCCGCCACGATGGTACAGTGATTCGCACTAAGGCAAATCCTACTGCTTTAATGGAAGCATCTCACACCAATCCTAATGTAGTCTTGGGAGGGAGTGGTGAGACGGGCTTTATCTTCCCTCAATTGCATCCTGGGTTTGATGCTATGTTTGGAATTGCTAAGCTGATTGAAATGCTCACTATTCAAGAGCGATCGCTCGCCCAGATGCGGATAGAAATTCCCAGCGTTTGTCATAAATCTTACACTATGCGCTGTCCCTGGAAAATTAAAGGAGCGCTAATGCGTCATCTAGTGGAAACTCACCCTAGCGAAAAATTAGAGTTGATTGATGGGGTAAAAATAGTCGATCCTCAAACTGACAATTGGGTGTTAATCTTACCCGATGCGGGAGAACCACTGGTGCATATTTATGCCAACAGCCAAGACCGAGAACTAGCCGTTCGCTCTCTGTTAGAATATCGCCAGCGTGTCCAGCAATTCATCGATCGAGAGCAAGGTGTAGAAAGAACGTGACATACTCTTAAGGGTGAAGGATGAAGATTCATCCTTTATCCTTCATACTTGTTCATCTAACACTCAACCTCAAGTATAGATTTGAGAGGCAAGCAGAGAATGCCTGCTACTCTGTCTCTTCTCTGGGATGGCGGTGCCGATGGCGGTGCCCCTCATGTAAGCGCCGCGTCATGAGGGGAGTATTCACAATTAGGTTATTATCGAAGAAAACTCCAAGTCCTTGTATTTAACTAAAAGCTAGTACAATTTTACTATGATAAATAAATTGGATAGCACTAAATCCCTCGGAGTAAAACTTAGATGAATAGCTGCATTTTAATAGCTACGATTGTTACTAATCCAGAACTGCGTTACACTCAGGACAATCAAACCCCTGTCGCTCAAATGTTTGTAGAGTTTGATAGTTTGCAACCTAACGAGCCACCAGCAACGTTAAAAGTTGTTGGCTGGGGTAATTTAGCATCAGAGATGCAACAAAATTATTCTGAGGGCGATCGCGCAATTTTTCAAGGTCGTCTGGCGATGAACACCGTTGATCGACCAGAGGGATTTAAAGAAAAACTAGCAGAATTAGTAGTTTCTCGCATTCATCCTCTCGACGGTAGCACTCGTGAATATACTCCTGCTAGCGATCGAGTTGAACCTCTAGTTTCTTATCCGTCAACTACCGTTCCAGAGTCCCAGCCACAAAATACAGAGGTTAGCGTAACTTCCCCGACCAATAAAAGCCAAAAAGCACCAATCCCAACTGCTTCTAACCAAACAGAAAGCATAGAAAATAATTTGGACGACATTCCCTTTGCGCGACCCGTTAGCCAGAACCAAAGCGCAGAAGATTGCTACGATTGTTGGGAAATAGCAGCAAATCGTCCTGGGAACTGGTTGCATGGTCTCAATGACCTATTTTGTTAAATGAGGTATAAAGATTGTTGATTGCTGATTGTTATCCTCCCCCTTGTCTCCCCCTACTAGGAATACTAACTCTTAGTTCCAGAAATTAGAGGTTGAACGCGAGCAGCAAATCCCGCATTTTGTAAAGATTCAACTGCTGCGCGATCGTTTTGTACCCAAAAACTTTGTCCGAAGCGGACAAATTGGCGCACTCCGCCAGCACTAATAATAGCTACCACTGGGACTTTGGCCTGATTTCTTTCTCCCGATCGCTCTTGTAAAATAGCTTTTAAATTTTGTTGTACCGCGCGATCAACTGCATCCTGAGGCGAGATTTCTACCATTATCATTCTCACCCTTTCTACGGGTTCGGCATCTTCCACAATTAACTGAAATTTATCGTCATCTCGACGATCTACCTTACCCCAGACAATTAAACGAGCATCCTCATTAAGTACTGGTTCGATCTGTTCGTAAGTGTTAGAAAATACTACCCCTTCTGCTTGTCCAGAAATATCTTCCATTTGAATAAATGCCATCGGTTTGCCTTTTTTATTGATAATTTTTTTGACAGCATTCAACATCACAACCACGCTAACTTTTTTCCTCAATTTTTCTTCAAGTTGATTGAGGTTAATAGGAGATAAAATCTGAGCAGAATTGCTTATGGATTTGAGAGGATGGGCAGAGACGTAGAAACCAAGGTGTTCTTTTTCTAATTTTAGTTTCTCTTGTATTGGGTAATCTTCTAGGTGTGGGGGGGTGGGTTCTTGTTCAAAAACTTTATCTCGATCGTTTGCTTCTGAATTACTATTGCTTGTAAAGTCGAAGATATTTAGTTGACCGCTTTCTTTCTCTTTAGCGCGGTTTTGCGCCCAGCTAATTACTAAATCGAGGTATTCAATTAGTTGTTTGCGATTAGGATTAATGGAATCAAAGGCACCGCAGTAAATTAAAGTTTCTATGGCGCGGCGGTTAACAACTCGCAGATCCACACCTTGGCAAAAATCTGGTAAAGATTTAAATTTTCCTTCTGCTGCTTCTCTAGCTTGCAAAATATTTTCGATCGCCCCCTGTCCTAAATTGCGTACTGCTGAGAAGCCAAAAAGTATTTTATTTTCTATGGGTGTGAAATCTTTCTGAGAGCGATTAATATCAGGAGGTTCCACCTCTATGCCCATTTTTTGGCAATTTTCCCGATATTTTTCCACTTTGTCTTTATTCTCACTGTTAGCAGTCAGCAAAGCGGTCATATATTCAACGGGATAATTAGCCTTTAAATAAGCTGTTTGATAGGTAACATAAGCATAGGCAGTAGAGTGAGATTTATTAAAGCAATTAGAGGCTACTAAACCATTAGCCAAAAGAAAATTGTGCTCTCGTTCGACACCAATGTCATAAACTCTCTGGGTACCCAAGGACTTCCGACTAACGATTTTAACCATCTTATTTATTCCTTACGTCTTCCACTGCTGGGATGTTCGCGACCAGCCACGTTTTCAATGGCTGCTAGTGCTGCGCTTGAACCGGCAATTATATCTCTTTCTTCTCCACCTAGATAAAGCCTACCAAAGCTGCCCACAGCCTGAACCTGAAGAATATTGATTAGGGCAGCTTTCTCCGCTTCGTTAGCAGCTAGGGCGGCATAGGCGGCGGGCTGAACTTCCAAGACATAAAGAGTTTGCCCTGCTAAAATCAACTGTCCGCGACGGTTACGATTAATTAGCTGGGCTTGGTGAGCATCAATATTGCGGATAATCTGACTAGAGACAACTTGAGGTTTGAGACATTCTCGATCGCTAACTCCTAGCGCCTGTAAAATTGCCTTTCCTGCTGCTTTTGTTTCTCCCTGTTTGCTGGCATGAACTTCCAGAAGACCGTAGAGTCGTTCGACAAATAACACCCCTGGACGAACAACGGCAGATTTGAGGGCAACATCGGTAATCCGATTGATTTCAATCCCAGGCGAGATTTCAATCCACAGGGATGCATCCCCTGGTAAGGGCAAAAATCCTAGTGAAACCGTACCTATATAAGCGGCGTGCTGAGGTTGTAAGCTGTCTAGATATACG
>JBFRWL010000089.1:0-2686 GCA_051439565.1 Prochloraceae cyanobacterium | reverse complement strand
GGTGAATGGAGAGGCGTTTTTTATCCGAGAGATAATCATTGTTTATACTTCTACTTCTTAAATACCTCTAGTTAGCTGTGAATGTGTCTAAATCGATTTAATTCTTAATCTATTTCGCTTCAATTCTTAACAAAATTCTTATCAAGGGCGATCGCTGCTTAAGTAGGTGGCCGCTATTTCTCACAAATTAAGTGATCGGCATCTCTGAATACCTCACCCAATCTGCGCTTTACCTTATTTGAACCTCTGTTTCGTAAGCCACAGTGCGTTGTCAAAATTAGAAAATACATCATCATGACTTAAACTCAGTTTAAAAAAGCCTATTAATTAATAGCTTAGTAACACTAATAGGGAGCATCCCATTTTGGCAAAAATAAAGAAAAAGTTTATTTATTGGCGAGTAATTATCGCGAATATATTCTAATTTATTAAAATGAAAAAAGAAGACACATTCACTCAGATAATCATAATTATTTTTGCCTCTCTGGCAATTCCAGTCCTTATTGCTGTAGCCTATCACTTTAAATCCTTGTTATTTTGAAAATTGCCCCCTCTTACTAATTATTTTCTTGATTCCTGCTAGCATTGTCTTTCATGACTTCTGGTCTAAACCAGAGGAAATTAATAATTTTCTCAAAAATGTTGGTTTAATTGGTGGATTATTGATGGTTATCTCGGCCGGGGCAGGAGCAGTTAGTTTAGACCAAAGAATGTAGCTCCTCTGAAAGTTACTGAAGAAAAAATATCCAGAAAATCAAAACCAAAACTTTGAATAAAATCAAATAAAAGTAAAGAAATATCCACGGAGCAAGAGGATAAACAGGAGTTTCTCAGAAACTACTCAAACTTTTAGACAAATAGTCAGATTTAATTGAAAAACTTAAGCTTTGACCTTCGGAGCCCAGCCACAGGGCTTTTCTCCCAACTAGAAGCACTTCGATTCCCCGGCAACTAGGAGCATCTTCACAAATTCGGCAAAAGTGACAGAAGACATCGCATTTGAGACTCCATACTCTTAACTCTATGCTAATTCCAATTTCTGTTGCTTGGGACACTCAACAAGAGTTGACGTTGGCCGAAAAAGATGGATTGTCGAATCATCTATTTGCCACCAAGCTATGCTTGACTCACAACAACGCTCAAAATCACCTAAAATCGTCATTCTTACACCATGTCAACTTTAAAGGGGAAAACAGCTTTCATTACCGGAGCTAGCCGTGGGATCGGAAAAGCCATCGCCTTACGCCTAGCACAGGAAAATGCTAATATCGCACTCGCTGCCAAAACAACCGAACCTCATCCCAAACTCCCCGGAACGATCTTCACCGCCGCCGAAGAAATAAAAGCTGCCGGAGGACAGGCCCTGCCACTGAAAGTAGATATACGTTTTGAAGACCAGGTGCAGGCTGCCATCGACCAGACGCTTACAACTTTCGGAGGGATTAATTTTTGTATCAATAACGCATCCGCCATTTCTTTAACCGGAACTCTCGATACGCCAATGAAACGCTACGATCTGATGCACCAGATCATTACCAGGGGAACCTTCCTCACTTCAAAATGTTGTCTGCCCGCTTTGTTGAAAGCTGATAATCCGCATATTCTGAACATCTCCCCGCCACTAAATATGGAGGAAAAATGGTTGGCTCCGCATCTGGCCTATACCATGGCGAAATACGGCGTGAGCATCTGCGTCCTGGGTATGGCGGCAGAATTCAAACCCCAGGGCGTAGCCGTCAATGCTCTGTGGCCAAGAACGACAATCGCCACTGCGGCAGTGAATAACTTACTGGGTGGGTCAGAACTAATGCAGAGGTCTCGAAAACCCTCGATTATGGCAGATGCAGCTTATTATATATTGCGCCGAGATAGCAAAAGCTATACGGGCCAGTTCTTTATTGATGATGAAGTCCTTGCTGCGGAAGGAATTACCGATCTATCGGGTTATGCTGTTAATCAGGAACTGGAACTGGCAGCAGATCTCTTTGTTTAGTCAAAAATCCTCTCTGAAGTAATTGCCCAACAATCTGGTTCCGCCAAAACGCTCCAAGTCGCCAATAATCTTTCGGGCTCCTCAAAGTCGATCTAGTCTCACTAGTCAAACCAGGGGCTGACCTCAAGCGTTAATTTGCTACTTCATGATAAAACTCCACATAAAATTCTACTGAACCCAGAGGTTCGACTTGATGCGGCACTTGGGGCTCAACAATACCAGGTTTATCTGGTGTTAGCGTGTGTTCTTCAGGGGGCTCGGTTAGGATTCGATAGCCAAGTTGGCCGGATGTGACCCAAATTTTGCCCCAACTACCCTCTTTCGTGGTGTGGTGATGGAGCAGTCCTTTGGGAACAGTATCCTGCGTAAAAATGGGTGTTTTCTGGTAAGCAACTACATTTTGGGGCAGCGTTTTCATTGGGAGCCTCTAATTGCTTTTTTTTGGGCTGAGGTGGCCATCGGTAAATTTGGGACAATTGCCTGATTTCTCTATTGCGATCATAATCTGGCTTTTCCCTTATTTACATCGATAGTATTGATAGTTCGGGTATTCCCATCCCTAAAAATCCCAGAAACACTTAGAGTATATAGCGGTGTGCATAGTTACTCAGCACTGAAAATATACAATGGTTCGAGGGAAATCGACTTGGCAAAAGAGGGGTGAGGAGAGAACAATGTTCTCTCCTCACTCAC
>JBFRWL010000088.1:0-5674 GCA_051439565.1 Prochloraceae cyanobacterium | reverse complement strand
ATGTGTATAAGAGACAGGAGCAGCGCAGAGGCTCGACTTGTTTCTGATAAGGATTCCAAACCGCTACAAGATCGCGCTTCTGCTTTTTGCGAATTAGTTGGCAATTAATGTGAACCGTTTGCAACCAGACAATTAACGCACTGTGTAACTGTGCGGTGACTAAAAGACGGGAACGCTCGTGTAAATCAACAAGTTTGCGCTTCAATTCCATACGGGTAGCTTCAATGCGATTCTTTTCTCGCTCTTTCTCTTCTCCCTCTATATTTCTTTTTTTAATTCTCCCTTTGATTTCCCCGATCATGTCTGAGTAATACTCAGTAATCCGCTTCTCATCTCGTTGCAGTTGGCGTTGATTTTTTTGTCGCCAGGGAAGTAATTCTCTCTCAATCAGTTGCTCGGAGTGCTGCGAGCCAATTTGGAGTAATTGTTCATAATTAAGAGCTGCCCGTTCTTCAGTTGGCCCAGAGGCGATGCGGTCAACCGTCCACAATAAAGCATCACCAAGGTCAACTCCCGTGACTCCTGTAATCCCATTGACCCAAAAAGAAACCATTCCCAAGCGTTTTTCCATCGCTTCGGCGGTGTAGTTGACATTAAACAAGACATAGGGAGTAATGGCAGGCACGGCATTCTGTACCCGAATCAAGCCATTTAGAGGACGTAAGGTCTCGGCTACCAGTTTCTCAAAACCGCTCTGTTTCAAATAGCCATCGTATTTAACCGCAAAGCTTGCCACATAACCACTGTTGTCCAATAACTCCTCGAACCGTTCCAGAATATCTGAATTGTAGGTGACAAAATAACTGCTGCTATTTGTATCGGCACTGGTGGTAAAAGTGACTAATTCCCCTACCTTTAAAGCAGATGCGATTTTTTTGGGTAACAAAACCTCCAGACTAGTTGCATCCGTCCACTCGGCTACTCCATCAATTAGAGTAACCATTTGGTTAATTGTCTTAAGAATCTGATTATCCATTTGATAACTGATCGCTGGTCACTGGTCACTGAAAAACTGAATTAGGCTTCAAATTCATCACCAAAAAGCTTTTCGTCAAATTCCTGTATCTTTTGATAACTGTGTTTGGCATCGAGCAATTGCTGACCTAAATTACCAAAAGCCGTGTCGAGTTTTTTTTGCTCTTCATTAGCCAACCAGAGGTCAATAACGGTTTCGCTAAAGTCAAATTCATCTCCCATATTGCCGAGAATGGTTTCAATTTCTCCCACCACCAACTCAAACATATTGATTTTGTCGTGGAGTATTTTGAGAATATAGGCTTCGATACTGTTAGCCAGACAAAAGTTAAAGATAAATACATCCTGGGTTTGCCCAATACGATGCAGACGACCAATGCGCTGCTCGATTTTCATCGGATTCCAGGGCAGGTCGTAATTGACAATGGTATTGGCAAACTGAAGATTGCGTCCTTCTCCCCCTGTTTCTGAAGCTAACATTACTGGAACGGATTCTCTAAAGCTATCAATAGCTGCATCTTTAGCTTTTAAGGACATCGAACCGCGAAAACAAGTATGATTAATGCCCTGCTTTTCTAAATATTTAGATAAATAGGACATGGTTGCCTTGTAATTAATAAACACCAGGGTCTTTTGGGTTGATTTTTGCAGTAAATCCACCAGTTGTTTCGCTTTTTCAAAGTTCCTTATCCCCGATGCTCGCTTGAGCAAAAAGGCCAGTTCGTCGTGGTCAAATCTTTTTTGGAGTCCCTTAAGAGTTTCTGTTAAGGCAATGGGACTACTCCCCGAACGCATCAGCAAATTATTACGAGTTAATTTATCAATGCCCCCAGGATGTTGACGCAGATATTGATTAATCGCTTCATACAACTCCAGTTCTTTTGTTTGAGGCTGGACGGTAATGGTGGAGGCAAAACGCTTGGGGAGTTTCACATCTACCACCGAGCGGGTATTTCTGACCATCACTTCCCGCATCAGTTGGCGCAGTTTTTCGGGGTTTTTCGGCACTCGTCCGTTTTTTGAACCGACATACTCTTGTTTAAACTGAGCTTCAGTATGAAGTAGTCCTGGTTTGAGGAGGGTCAGAAGATTAAACAGTTCTACCAGATTGTTTTGGACTGGGGTGGCGGTTAACATCAGAATAAATCGCTTCTTAATGGCATTAACCAACTTCCAGTTGAGGGTACGGCGGTTTTTCAGGTGGTGGGCTTCATCAACGATGACCAAATCCCAGTCGCGGGCGGTGACGTGGGGGAAATGACTTTTGTGCTTGGCAGTATTAATCGATGCCACGATCCGGTCATTGAGATGCCAGAATTCTTCGGGGCTAGAATCGCGTGAGTCAGTAGTAATGGTAGAGATGGCGAATTTTTCATCCAGTTCCATCTGCCATTGGGATACCAGGGTAGCGGGGGTTAGCACCAGCAGGGATTTGATTTGCCCCCTGGCTAGGTATTCTTTACAGATGAGAGCAGCTTCGATGGTTTTGCCCAATCCCACCTCATCCGATAACATAGCTCGACCGCCAAACTGTTTGATGACTTTTTTGGCGGTTTCAATTTGATACCAATGTTTGTCGATGTGGTGTAGGGCAGGCAGACAAACTAATTGGTCGTAATCGGCGAGGACTTTGAGTTGAAACAGAGAACAACGAGCTTCGTAATAAGACAGCGAGCTAATTTGTTCGTTTTTAAAGGCATTTGCTGCTGTACTTTCGACAAATCGGAAGGAGTAGAGGTCTGACATTAGGGGGGATTAACTTATAGTACTACAATAACGAAAAATCTTACTCACTTTCCTAGAAGATTGAATTTTTCAGCTCAGCTCACAAAATTCATTTAAAGTCCAATAGTTTATAGTTCCAGTTGATTCCGCTTTTTCTGTTTTGGTTTTTGTCTGGACTGCTGGGATGAAAACTGGTTGATATATTGCTGTCTTTGTAAACACTCAGAGGATGTACGAAAAGTATAAAAAGTTACGCTAATCGCCTAACCATAATCCGAACCATCGCTGCATAGATGAATGCTTCTGCTGTTTCGGGTAAGACTTCATAATCAATAGTCAACCGCCGATAACGTACCAACCAGGCAAATGTTCGCTCCACAATCCAACGCCAAGGTAACACTTTAAAACCCTTCTTCTGAGTTCGTTTTACCACTTCGAGCTCTAAATTGTAATCATCCTGAATCTGGTTGTGAAAATCTTCTCCTTGATAGCCTCCATCGGCAAAAATCTTTTCTAGCCGAGGAAATTTGTCTTTAATCTGATCTAAAAGTGCAATAGCTCCTTTTTTCTCTCCTAGATTAGCTGCTGTGACTATTACAATTAATAATAAGCCTAGAGTATCTACCAGGATATGTCGCTTATGACCTTTGATGAGCTTGCCCCCGTCATAGCCCACTTCGGTAGCTATTTCCGTGGTTTTGACTGATTGGCTATCCACAATCGCTGAGTCAAGGAGTCTTTTCTTTCTGAACTTGAGTACGAACTTGTTCTCTCAGAACCTGATTCATCCTTTTGCCAGATTCCTTCGATACGCCAAGCTCGAAAGTAATGATAGACTGTAGACCAAGGGGGTAAATCATGAGGCATGAGTCGCCAAGCACAACCAGAAGCAAGTATATAAAAGATAGCATAGAGAATTTCCCGCATATTGACAGTTCTACGACGACCACCCGTTTTAGAGGCTGGAATCAATGGTTCGAGAATAGCCCCGAAGTGGGTTAGAAATATCTGTGGAATAAGGTTTTCTCTGATTCATAACTCCTAGTTTATTTGTTCTCAGGAGTTACATTTTAGACTTTTCGTACATCCTCTAAGCCTTTATGCTTCTGGGAATGGGTACAGCAACACCCTGAAATTCCCATTATTCTGACTGAAGGAGAAAAGAAAGCTGCTTGTTTACTCTCGATGGGCTTTGTGGCGATCGCCCTGCCTGGTATCTGGAACGGGCGTGTAGGGAAAAAAGAACGGGAAAGACTACATCCCGACTTGCTGCCCATGGCACAGGCAGGGCGTAAATTTACCATCCTCTTCGATTACGAAACCAAACCAAAAACTCGCTATGCTATTTATCAAGCTACCCTCCGCACTGGTCAAGCAATTGAAGCTCCTGGCTGTGAGTGTGAAGTAGCGATCCTACCTGGAGTGGAAAAAGGCGTTGATGATTTTGTCACCGCTCGCGGAGAAGCAGCGGAAAGCTTATTGAGCGCGATTATCGATGATGCCTACAGCTTAAAAGATTACCGTCGGCTCTGTTTTCCCAAGAAACGAGGACTCAGTAATAAATATCCTCCTAATGTTAAACTCACTACCCGCTTTCTCAGTGACGCGGTGAGCCTCCCGACAATGGGACTGGTGGTTCTCTGGAGTGGTATGGGGACGGGTAAAACCGAACTAATGGCGAAATTTCGCGAATTGTACCCGCAGATGCGCTTTCTAAATCTCGGTCATCGGGTAAATTTGCTCAAAAACCTCTCCAATAGACTCAATACGGAGATGTATTCGGCTTTATCTCAAGGAAACTTAGCCAAGGCTGTCGGGCTTTCGATTACCGTTGATAGCTTACATAAGCTACAAACCCAACTTAATGAGTACGGTTGTATCTTTATCGATGAAGCCTGTCAGTATTTGGCTCACCTACTTCATAGTAAAACCTGTCGGGAACATCGGGCAGAAATTTTAGAGGTTCTAGAATTTCTGATCCGTAAGGCTAAATTAGTGGTGCTAGCAGATGCCCACATGGATGATGTGACCGTTGATTTTTTCCGTGCCATGCGCCCTGAAGGGGAAGTTCCCTTTATTATTAAGAATGATTACAAGGAAAATGGCAGAACTGTTTATTTATATGAAGGTGACAATAACAGTGCCTTAGTTGCTAAAATCTTTACCGCCCTCATGCTGGGACTAAAGATCATGGTGGTTTCTGACTCGAAGAAGTTTATCAAGAAGCTAGAAGCTGCCATGACGGTCAAGGTTTTTGACAACCAGCCACTTTTCGGTACTGACGGTCAGTTAGATAGTAGTTCAGAGAATAAACTACGTATCTGGTCGATTCATGCTGAAAATAGCGGTAGCGAAGAGAATGTAGCGTTTATCAAGGAGATTTCCGAAGAAGTAAAAAATGTCGATGTTCTGCTGGCTTCTCCCAGTTTGGGTACGGGGGTTGATATTCCTAATTATCATTTCGACGCGGTATTCGGTGCTTTCCATGCGGTAAGCCAAACTGCTACCGAATGCGCCCAATCCCTCCACCGCTACCGTCCCCAAGTCCCCTTACATATCTGGGTCGCACCCCGTCCGCCCTTTGGGTACAAAGAAACCTTAGCTGCCAAGATTAAGGAACGAATGCTTGAGCTCAACGAGATGACGGCATTCTTAATCCGCATTGACCCCGAAACTGGCAGACGGGGGGCAGAAAAAGACTGGGCGTTAGATGCTTATTGTGAAATCTTCGCTAACCGCAATCGTTCGATTAATAATTTACGGGACGATCTACACTCATTATTAAGTGAAATGGGGTACAACCTAGTTACCGCCGAATCAGAAGCCGATCCTTTGGTCGCGATGGAGTTAAAAGAAGCTGGTCAATATTTAGACACTGCTCATCAACTAGCAGTAGTTCAAGCTGCCAATATCAGCAGTAGTGAATATTTAAGCCGTCAATCAAAAGATTTTCTCCAACCTGAAGAAATTGTCG
>JBFRWL010000087.1:0-6568 GCA_051439565.1 Prochloraceae cyanobacterium | reverse complement strand
AGGGTTTACCGGGGTTGTCTTGGTGATGAAGCCGGGACCTGACTTTGAAGCGGGAGGTCGCCAACCCAGTGTGGTTAAGGGATTAATAGACCGCTTGCGGGGTTCAATTGGGGCAATTGCCTACTGTCTTTTGGCAGGATTTCTGCTGGTGCTACCCGGTCTAGCTCTCCCCGTCTTCGCACAGGTATTTGTCGATAACGTTCTCGTAGAAAATCGTACAGACTGGCTGCGCCCTTTAATTTTGGGAATGTTGCTCACTACCTTGTTTCAAGGAATGCTGACATTGCTGAGGCTACGCTATTTGCGAAAGCTGAGGATTAAGCTGGCTGTGGGAATGTCGGCTAATTTTCTCTGGCATATTCTCAGATTGCCTTTAAGATTCTATGGGCAAAGATATGCTGGAGAAATTAGCAATCGAGCTAGCTTGAATAATAAAGTCGCTCAGATCCTATCGGGGCAACTAGCGACGACAGCGATCGATACGGTGATGCTATTATTTTACGCTGCCGTAATGTTTGCCTATGACGGAGTGCTAACCGCGATCGGGATTGGTTTTTCGATCGTTAATGGCTTGGCGTTGCAATGGGTAGCGAGACACCGAGTAGATACGAATATGCGGTTAGTGCAAGATTGGGGGAAAGCGGCTGGAGTGGGTATTGCTGCCCTTCAAAGTATAGAGACTTTAAAAGCATCAGCCTTAGAGTCAGATTTCTTCTCTCGGTGGTCGGGGTATTATGCTAAAGCGGCAACCGCACAACAAGATTTGGCAGTCACCAACCAGTTGTTGGGGTCTTTACCCGTATTACTCAACTCTTTAACTTCGATGCTGATCTTAGTAGTGGGAGGTTGGCGAGTCATAGAGGGGAATCTCAGCATAGGAATGCTGGTAGCTTTTCAAAGTTTGATGTTAAGTTTTCAGCAGCCAGTTAATACTTTAGTGAATCTAGGTACTACTTTTCAAGAATTAGAAGGGGATTTGAATCGCTTGGATGACGTGTTAAGGAACGATCTAGATCCAGAAGTAAGCCAACAGATAAGGGAGACAGAAAAGAGTGAATTAAACGATTCCGGGTTGCAAGGTTATTTAGAGTTACGGAATATCACCTTCGGTTACTCCCACGTTCATCCACCTCTGATTGTTAACTTCAATCTATCACTGCAACCGGGGCAAAGAGTGGCTTTAGTCGGAGCAAGTGGTTCGGGGAAATCAACTCTGGCCAAACTAATCTGCGGTCTTTATCAACCCTGGTCGGGAGAAATTCTCTTTGACGACATACCCAGAAGCCAAATTTCCCGTCAAGTCTTAGCCAATTCTATATCCTTGGTAGAACAAGATATCTGTTTATTTGGAGGGACGGTCAGGGATAATTTAACCTTGTGGGATAATACATTATCCGACGAGCAGCTAGTCAAAGCTTGTCAGGATGCAGCTATTCATGATGCGGTCATGGCAATTCCAGGTGGGTATGACGGGGAGTTGCAGGAGGGAGGGATAAATTTGAGCGGGGGACAGCGGCAAAGGCTAGAAATTGCTAGGGCTTTGGTGAAAGAACCAGCTATTTTAGTGATGGATGAGGCGACTTCAGCCTTGGATGCACAAACCGAACAAATTATTGTGTCCAATCTGCGTCAGCGACAGTGCAGTTGTGTTTTGGTAGCCCACCGCTTGAGTACGATTCGAGATTGTGATGAAATTATCGTACTCGATGGAGGCAAGGTAGTGCAGCGGGGTACTCACGAAGAATTGTGGTTCCAAGGGGGAGTTTATGAGCGATTGATTCGCTCTGAAGGTTAAGTAGGATGGCAGAAAAAGCTATACGAGAATTAGTTTCAATTTTTGACCCTCAAGCAGATTTATCGACAGGGGAAACTCCGTTACTCATTGCAGCGGGTGCGGTAGCAAAAGCATTGGGAATAGCCATTCGCCCTCCCGACAAATCGGAAAACCCCGTCACTATAAAAGGCATTGCCCGCGCGTCTGGTTTTCGCATTCGTCGAGTCACTCTCACTGCTCACTGGTGGAAAACAGATTGTGGTCCCCTCCTCGGTTTTACTAAAGATGAAAATCTTCCCGTTGCTCTTTTACCCGGCAAAAATAACAAGTATGAGATACTTGAGTCCACAGAATTGAAACGCATCCCTGTAGATAACCTCAGTGCGGGTTTTCTCGCTCCCCTTGCTTACACCTTTTATCGTCCTTTACCAGATAAAGAAATAACATTCTTAGATATTTGGCGATTTATCCTGAGAGGTCAAACCGCAGAATTAATCAAAATTATCTGGGTAGGAATAGCGGCGGCTTTGTTCGGGATGTTTACACCTTTGATAACAGGTATCCTCATAGATAGTGCTATTCCCGACGCGAACCGCAATTTATTATTGCAGATGGGTTTGGGATTATTGGCGGCTAGCTTGGGAGTGACGATTTTCCAACTGGCTCAAACCTTTGCCCTACTAAGAGTACAAACTAAAGTCAGTTTAGATACTCAAGCTGCTGTTTGGGATCGACTCCTCAAACTCAAGCCAGCTTTTTTTCGCCAGTTTTCTAATGGAGATTTACACAATCGCATCTCCGCTGTTAGTCAAATTCGCAATCGACTCAGTGGCAGCGTTTTGCGAATTTTGTTTACCAGTCTATTTTCGCTGTTAAATCTAGGACTTTTGCTATTCTACAGCCCTCTTCTGGCATCAATGGCAATTGTTTTAGCCGTGGTGGTGGCTTTCTTTACTATCATATCTGGCGTAATTATCCGTCGTAAAATGCGTCCCCTGCAACAACTTAGGGGTGAAATCTTTGGATTCACGGTGCAATTAATTGGGGGAGCATCCAAACTGCGAGTAGCTGCGGCAGAATCAGAGGCGTTTGCTTGTTGGGCTAAGAAATACACTCAGCAGGTGAAGTTGATGTTGAGTACTCAGCTAGTAGAAGATATTCTGGCAGTCTTTAATGTTACCCTGCCAGCGGTAAGTTCGATGCTGCTATTTGGGTTAGCGGTTTACTTGACCCAGCAGTCGGGAACAGGACTATCGACAGGAACATTTCTAGCTTTTAACGCAGCCTTTGCTACATTCATTAGTAGTGCGACTCAATTGAGCAACACCCTGATTAGCATTTTAGACATCAATATATTGTGGGAACGGGCGCAACCAATTTTACAGACGACCCCAGAAGTTGATGCGAGTAAATTCCACCCCGGAAAGCTCTCAGGTCAATTGAAATTAGAGGGGGTTGACTTTCGTTATCGCCAGGATAGTCCCTTAATTTTAGAAAATATCACTCTCGAAGCCAAAGCCGGGGAATTTATTGCTCTGGTCGGGCCATCGGGCAGTGGAAAATCGAGCATCATCAGATTATTGTTAGGGTTTGAAACCCCCCAGAAGGGAACGGTATCTTATGATGGTAGAGATTTATCGGGATTAGACATCGCCGCAGTGCGCCAACAGTTAGGAGTAGTGCTGCAAAATGGTCGTATTATGAGCGGTTCAATCTGGGAAAACATTGCAGGAGGAGCGATTGTCACTTACGATCGAGCTTGGTGGGCTTTGGAGATGGCGGGATTAGCCGATGACATTCAGGCTATGCCTATGGGGATAAATACTATCATTTCCGAAGGCGGTGGCAATATTTCTGGAGGACAGCGACAGCGCTTGTTTATCGCCAGGGCTTTGGTACACCAACCGCAAATTTTATTGTTAGATGAAGCGACATCGGCATTAGATAATCGTACCCAGGCTATTGTGACCAAGAGTTTAGAAAAATTGGGGGTAACGCGGGTGGTAATCGCCCATCGCTTAAGTACCATTCTTCATGCCGCTCGAATCTACGTGCTGCAAAGTGGAAAAATAGTCCAGCAGGGCAGTTTTGAAGAGCTAGCAGCAGTAAAAGGATTGTTTGCCGATCTCATAGCCCGACAGTTAACTTGAACGACCAATGCCTCCAGAAAAACGTAAAATCTTTCGCCAACAAGCACTAGAGCGGTTATCCTCACCAGAACAATTAGATAGGTTAATGCAGGTTGTCACTCCCAAAGATTGGCTACCTCTGGTCGGCTTAGCAGTTTTGGGATTTTTAGGATTACTTTGGAGCGTATTTGGTCGCATTCCCGTCACTGTTACTGGTCAGGGAATGCTGATTAATCCCCGTCGGGTAGTACCGTTTCAATCACCCATTTCTGGTCAGTTAAAATCTTTCAATGTTGAGTCAGGAGAATGTGTCAAAAAAGATGAGATCCTCGCAACAATCGACCCTTCCGCTCAAAAGCAGCAACTACAACAGCAGCGAGATAAACTAGCTCAATTAAACCAACAAATAGTCAAAGCTACTCTGCTCAGACAACAACGTACTCTGATAGAAACAGAAGCGATCGCTACTGAACGCATCAGTCTACAACAACAACTTCAAGATACGCAAAAACTTACTCCTCGCCTTCAAGATGAAGGTTTGAAGAACATTGAGCAACAGCGTCGCAGCCTGCAACACCGTCTTTTAGATGCCGAGGAATTAACGCCCATACTCGAACAACGCCTCATCAAACAAAGAGAATTGCAAAACCAGGGGGCAATTTCCGAAGATCGAGTTTTGCAAGCCGAACAGGAATATCGACAAACCCGTCAGGATATTTCAGAGATTCAAGCACAGTTACAGCAGTTGCGTGTACAGGAGGCAGAATTACAACAGAAATATCTCGAAAACCTCAACAGTATCACCCAACTTAAGGCAGAGTTGGAAAAATTGGACACTCGCAGCAAACAACTAGAGCAGGATGATCTAGAAGCTACCAATAACGAAGAAAATCAAATTCAGGAAATAGAGCAGGCGATCGCTCGTTTAGAAAAAGAAGTAGCCGACAACAGTTTTATTACAAGTCCTCACGCCGGATGTATTTTAGAAACGACCGCCACTGTGGGTCAATATATTAATCCCGGAACCCGCTTGGGAAGTCTGCAAACGGAAGACCAACCCAATCAAATGATGAGCGTTGCTTATTTTCGTGTTGAGGATGGAAAAAAGATTCAACAGGGAATGCCCATTTTAGTCACACCAGATACAGTTCAAAGAACTAGGTTTGGAGGCATTGTCGGGAAAATCGTCGATGTCTCTTCCTTTCCGGTTACCTCTGAAGCTGCTAATTCTGTCTTAGGGAACTCGGAAGTAGTGGAAAAATTGATGGCTGAAGGAGGTGGCAAGATTGAGGCGATCGCTCAATTGAAACTCAATCCAAAAAGTTTCAGCGGTTATCAATGGTCATCTTCTGGTGGTCCTCAATTAGAAATAACTCCTGGGACGACAACAATGGTTAGAGTAACGGTAGAGCAGCGCTCTCCCATCACCTGGATTTTGCCCATTTTGCGGGAATGGAGTGGAGTCGAAAAATTTTAATATTTTGCCCGATTAATATTTTATACAAACATATACGCATTATGCAATTCAAGCGACAATTAATTTGTTAATAAAAGTCAAAGCTCTGGAAAATTAACTATTCAGCTAAACGACGCTTAAAGAAGAACTGGTAGCCAAAGAAAGAAATTATTAACAATAAGGCATGTTAACTCTTTACTGTACTCGTCCCTCAATTCCCTCACGGTTTGTCTGGTTGACTTTATTGGAAAAACAGCTAACTTTTGAACTCGTCTTCATGAAACTTGACGGAGATCAATTTGAATCAGATTTTCAGGCATTGAATCCTTTCGGTCGAGTCCCAGTTTTATTAGACAATGGCTTTCGTGTTGTTGAGTCCATAGCAATCCTTGATTACTTAGAAATAAAATATCCTACCCCTCCTCTTTTACCTATTTATGCGGAAGAGCTGGCAACAGTAAGAATGGTACAAATGCTAACAGTCAACGAACTTTTGCCTGCTGCGTTAGGAATACTTATCAACCAAAAAGACCAAAAAGAAGTAGAGTTTTCTCAACATCGTGCAATTAACTCTTTAGCTTTTTTAGACGATTTGTTGGCTGACAAGACTTATTTTGCTGGTAATCATTTAACTTTTGCAGAGATTACTGCAGGAACATTAATCCCTCTTATGGATAGTTTGGGGATTTCTTTAGAGAAATATCCTCGATTAATCAATTGGTCTAATCGTTTGCTCTCAAGAAGCTCATGGCAACAGATTCAGCTTTCACCGAAAGAATTGAATGATTTCAAGCGCCGTATCCGAGTGATTTCTAAAATTTGGCAAAAACGCCGTCGGCAAAGAGCTAATTTACATTAAAAAATAATTCATATTTGATTTCAAAGTCCAATAATTATAACTGGATTATTCATGCTTCATATTTGCTATAATTTTTCAAGATTGTTATCTATCTTTTTGCCAGTCTCTTAATTATAGCAGGCTGGGAAAATCTTAAGAAAAATAATATCGATAACACGATTTCTTAGACTTAGTAAATTATGAATAACTTAAAGTTTCGCGATTCTAAGCTGCATCTTAGTTGGTTGCGGTTTCTTCCCTATGCTGCTTTTGGAGGATTTCTGTTTTCTCTGAATTCAGCTAGTAATTTAAGCAATATTTCTAGAAACTACTTGATTATCGTCGGTATAGAATTAGGAATTCTTATTATT
>JBFRWL010000086.1:0-2635 GCA_051439565.1 Prochloraceae cyanobacterium | reverse complement strand
AGGTCAGAGAGACCCCGCCGTCAAACGACGGGGCTTCCTCTGACTTCGTCAAGATCAAACTACGCAACAATGGTGGCAGAGGGTTCAGTATAGAACCTAGTAGTACATTAATAATATTGACTAGAGGGAAGATCGCGATCCAGGTTAGAGTTGCCATTTTGTAACGAAGAGGAGGAACAATGGGTTTACGAGGTGAAATAGTAAACCAGGTTTCCAACCCCGTAAGAATTTCAATCGCTGGCGAACCAACAGTTAAACTTTCTATGTGTGACAACCATTTACGACGACACTCCGACTCTTCCCAGCGACGTAAATTGCTTTGGCGATCAAATTTAAAAACGATCAGATATTCGGGGTTAGTCGGGTCAGAGTTACGGAATACGTTCGTCCCTAAATGTCCCTGGAAGGTCATTGACCCATTAATAATTCCTGAAAGAAACTCTTCAAAAGCTCTCACATATCCTGGTTTCACCCGTCTGAATACAGAAACTGTGACCGGAGGATCTTGGGAATTGTAGGAATTGTTAATCTGAGTTGTCATAGAAACAAGTTTCCTAACGAATTGCCACTAATCCTGCTTCGATGGTTTCGCTTGTAGTAAAAAAGTCTAGAAATCCAGTTATTGCCATAATATCAGCGATTTCTGCTGAGAGTCCCACCAGCACAAGTTTTCCGTCTTTAGACGATGCCTGTCGATACAGCATGAGTAACACCCGCAATCCAGCACTGGACAGATAAGGCACTCTAGTCAGATCTAGGAGAATTTTGCTTCCTGGTGCAACGAGTGGCAATACTTTATCTCTTACTTCTGGTGCAGTATTGGCATCTATGTCACCAGTGAGTTCTGCAACCATGACTTCTTCGTGGTTCTTGAGGTTAATTTTCATCTTCTTTATTCTGATTAATTCTGAAGTCTTTTAATTCTTTATCAGAAATCACCTTATTGAGGGACAATTTGCACCTTGACCTTTACCCGATCATTAGTGTCAGGCAACTTCACGGTCAGATTCTCGCTATCAAAGTTGGTATAGGGTTCTCCATCTATTTCTACTGAGCCAATTTTGATGCTGCCTGGGGGCAAAATATCGGGGGATACCCGCAGTATATTATCGGGGAAACCTCCTGGTAAAGGCTTAAAATAAAAGTCCATAGGCTGTTTAGCAATCAGTAAATTAGTATAAACTGCTGCTAGATAACACAATTCAAAAGCGTGATAACCACTCATGGAATGACTGCCTTTCCCCCGTTCATTACCACTGGCTAAATAGGGAATGCCGTTGGAGAGAACATTAAAGTAAACCCCGCCATCTTCTATATCCAAAAACCAAGCATTGTAAAAAGCAGCCGATTCACGGGCGAAGCGGTGATATTCATCATTATCAAGACAGCCCGCTAAAATCAGGTAGGCTAAAATGGCTTGTTCTTGTTGCCACCAGGCTTTGCGGTCGTGCCAGACAAAGCGGTGATTTTCTTGCCCTGCACCTAAACATCTTTCTACTACATCATACCAACCTCCCCTCTGGCGATCGCTACCGACTTGGGGCATAATGCTAGCAATCTTAGTAGCGAGGTCGCTATATTCTGATTTTGGTTTCAGAGAATTCATCCGCATCAAATTCCAGGCAATTTTGAGGTTATGACCAACTACAGCACGGTTTTGCTGCCAACCCCAGGTAGTATCCTTAGACCAGTCTTCATAGAACCTTTCTTGAACAAAAGGACTGTTTTGATAGTCGGGAAAACGCTGGATAATAGTGTCAAAGGTATCTTCCAACATTTCAGCGTATTCTTGCTTGCCTGTAGCTAACCAAAGATTGATTAAATAGGCTGGAGCATGATCGCCGATGGAGTTCCAATTTTTCTTAGCTTTATTTTGTCCTAAAGCATCGCTGCGAGGATCTAAGGTAATCGGGTCAAGATGGGAAAAGTATCCGCCATATTCGCTTTTGTCGCGGAAGAATTCCTCAAAGAGTTTAAGGGTTAACTCTGTATCTTCCATAATACGAGGATCCCCCGTAATGCGATAAGTTTGAATCGGACCAGCCAAGGCATAGATTTGTTCGTAAGCGGGAATCCCATGATAATCATCCCCGAATTCAGAGGCAAATATTTTGTGTTCTCTGATGCCTTGAACGTCAATCCCGTGGTACCAATAGACTATGCCTTCATCTAAGTCAAGAAATCGCATATGTTCCCGCAGGTATTCCGTTCCTTTTTCTGCTGCTTCGAGAAATTGGTCTTCTCCTGTCATGAGGTAAGCAGTGGCAAATCCATAGACGAGGCGGGAAATAGTGTCAGTTTCTTGACTAAAATTGTCAGGCGATCGCTCTCCTGCTAGAGTTAAATTAGTACGATAGTTACGATAGTTGATCTCGCCGTCATCGAATTGA
Source organism: Prochloraceae cyanobacterium (assembly GCA_051439565.1). Taxonomy (GTDB): domain Bacteria; phylum Cyanobacteriota; class Cyanobacteriia; order Cyanobacteriales; family JBFRWL01; genus JBFRWL01. The sequence goes on along the minus strand of JBFRWL010000086.1, from coordinate 245 downwards.
GATTTAAGGTAAAAATTGCCAAGGGAAGAAACTTGATTAATCCACCAATTGGGCTTTTCAAATAAATAGTCGCCCTTAGTACGACCCACAAAAATAATTTGTTTAGCTTCAAATTTGGGACTATCGGGATAGAAAACACCATAGGTAAACAGATAGCGACCAGGGTAAAGCAGCGATCGCATTGTCCCTGTTGCATCGGGGTACGGTTCGTCTAAGTTTTGAATAAGTTTGGCATAGGTCATGGG
>JBFRWL010000085.1:0-7900 GCA_051439565.1 Prochloraceae cyanobacterium | reverse complement strand
CTGATAACTTATCTTTGGTTACAGAAGCAGTTTTTATTTTGTATCTTTGTTCAGCCTCAATCCATCTACAAGGATATCGCTCTACTTCAAAACCACTAGCTACTAATTTATTGGCGATCGCTTCTGCGTCTCTAAGTACATTATCGAGAGCACGCAAAGTTGTATATTCAGAAATACCAAAACAAACGTTTAGTTAAAATTGTGGAAGATTTCAGCAGAGCTGCGCCTTCGGCGACCGACGAGTAGACCATCCCAGTAAAGGCATGGTTCAAAAACAGCCTATTTTAGGTAACAAAACAGCAGAAATCGAGCCATACCCAAGATGGCGACAAACGTAATACGAACGAAAAAATTGAAGCGGGTTTAAGCTACAATGCCTGAGCGTCGAAACCTATCAAAACCCAACAATTTTAGCCAATGGGGGTGAGGCACTCCTGTTAATAATTCGGCTGGACTTTTTCCCGCTCTTTCAGGATGTTCACTGCGCAGAAAAGTTCGATGGTTAAGAAAAAAGCGCAACAAATCCAGATAATCATTGCCTAATGTGCGTCGCAAGAAAAAGTAATTTCGCAAGCGTGAGTTGAAATTCTCTACCAGAGAACTGACCCTGGGAGTTTCTTTCATCGCTTGTTCTACAGCTTCAACCAAGAGATAAAATTGAGAGCCAATTTGGTGATGGAGTTGATTCCAGATTGACCAGTAGGACGATTGTTGAAGATTTTGCCCTTGAAGAAGACAAACTTTGCGAACCAGATACAAGGGAATTTGAAACCGTTGTGAGATATTCGTTAGTTTGCCATCAAGAACAGCGGCAAAAGCCAATAAGTCTTCCTTTTGGTTTTCTAGAGCTGTTCTTACCGGACGAATTCGATGAAGACACAAAGCTTCACGCTGTTGGAGTTCGGCAACGATAAAATCCCACAATTCTCTCCTAATAGTCCAATCCGGACCAGCCAGAGACAAAATATCGTGTCTGAGCCAGTCAAAGAGAATCGATATTTCTCTGGCCAATTGTTTGGCTTTTGGTTCATTCAGACGGGCTACAGCTAGCTTTTTTGACCAACGATTTCCTTGTCCCTTCTCCTTCGCCTTTTTCATCTTCTCTTCGAGTTTTTCTCTTCGGCTTTGGACCCCTTGCGCTCTTCTGTGTAAATAGTGTTCTAATCCCTCACAGGCGTGCAAAATATGAAACGTATCTCCGTGACATGGCTTCCCCGGCCAAGCTGCCTCGTGTCCAGCTCTCAAGCCTTTCGCAGCATCGGCGATGCTATAGTTGGGGTTTAATCCTTGCTCACGAGCATCTAACAAATGGCATCCCCATGTATCTTCATCCCGATGCTCGGCCCCGACTAGTAGATAGCAATAAGTAGAGAAGGCATCAATTCCCGTCAGAACCGGGAGTCGCGACTGAAAGATTTCATCTTTCAATCCCACCTTAATTCCTGATAAGTCTTGAGATTTATTAATTTTTTGGGCTTGAGACACCACCGACGTTTTTAGGCTATTATTGAGCTGTCTCTTGCAAACTGCTTCTGAAAGTGCAGTTTCCAGGACCCTGCACGAGATAAGGGTTCTGTGAAGGCCTCTTTCCTTTAATAAGAGAAATTAATTGAATGAAAACTACAATTTGTTGGACGACCAGCACAGGCACCGAAGGGAATCAGGGAGGAAGGTAACATGCAACGTCGCAAGTTTCTGCAAATGCTCGGGGGCAGTGTCGTCACAGTGGGGGCTGCGGCGTCGCTCACCCAGGTTAGAAAGAGGCCGAACCTGCTGCTGATCACGGCAGACGATATGGGTGTGACGGCAGGATGCTACGGCGACCTTACTATCCCGACACCGAGGATCGACGCGCTAGCCAAGTTGGGCGTGCAGTTCAAGCGTGGCTATGTGACGCAGGCGTCGTGCAGTTCTTCACGAAGCAGCATGTTCACGGGGATGTATCCGCATCAGAACGGCCAGCTCGGTCTGGCGCACCGTGGATACACAATGCATCGGGGAGTGCCGACACTGCCTGCGCTGCTCCAGCAGAACGGATACCGGACGGGTGTGTTTGGCAAGGTTCACGTACACCCAGAGGAAGATTTTCCGTTCGACTGGAACGTGCACCGGGACCAGGGACTTAACACACGGGACGTGAAGGCCTGCGCGACCCACGCGGAGCAGTTTCTGCGCGACAGCGGCGACAAGCCCTGGTTTCTGCTCGCGAGCTTTAGCGATCCTCACAAGCCATTCAGACCGCAGGTCGCGGGACTGCCAGAAAAGCCGCTCGAACCTGGAGACATCAAGCCGTTCGCGGTCCATGGAGAGATCGACACGCCAGAGGTGCGAAAAGAGGTCGCGGGCTACTACAATGCGGTGCAGCGCGTCGATCGGGGTGTGGGACTACTAATGGATCTGCTCGGGCGGACAGGTGTGGCTGTGAATACGCTAATCGTGTTCGTGGGAGACCACGGCCCCCCTTTTTCACGTGGCAAGACGACGTGCTACGAATTCGGCGTGCATATCCCGTTTCTCGTGGCCGGTCGAGACGTGCGTCCGGACGTGCGCTCGGAGTTCGTTTCGACGGTGGATATTACGCCCACGCTCCTACGCGCGGCGGGTATAGACTTTGAGCCCCCAGCGGGTAGCCGTGAACTCCAGCCACTCCTGCAAGGCGACCGCCCGGCGTGGCGGGAGTCGATCTGCACGGAGTTCACGGCGCACCGCCCGGGCTTCGCCCCGCAGCGTGCGATTTATAACGACCGCTACAAGCTAATCCACAACTTGCTGCCCGGGCATCCGAAACCGGGACTCGGCGTGGACCGCTGCAAGATCGCAGCGGCACTGGCCGACCCGAAGTGGGCGGACACGAAGGCGAAGCAAGCTTTCGCGGTGATGGAGAATGCGCCCGAGATCGAGCTGTACGACCTAACGACAGACCCGATCGAATATGACAATCTCGCGGGACGATTAGAAGTCGCAAATGTCGAGAAGCAGCTCAAAGAGACTCTGCTAGCCTGGCGACGGGCGACGAAAGATCCCCTGCTGGATTCGAGCATGTTCGAGGCGCTCAAGCAATACACCGATCGCTTCGATGCAGATTACAAGCAAGCCCGCGCTGCAGCTCTCGAGACCGGCGAAAAGCCCCCGTATCGCCGCATCGACATGACGCCGTTCCAGCGTGATTGGGAGTAGCCTCCAAGGTTGACCAATGTGAAGAGGAGTTCGCTGGCGATCTCTGCTAATCACTAAGAGTAGGGGAAAGACTGCATTCTTTCCCCTCTTGTTAACTTGATTTGAATCAATGCCGTTTTTCTCCAAGTATCTTGTATTACGTTTTTAAAATTTGAAGCGCCAACGCAAATTATCCTCGGTTTTTTCCTTCCTCTAGCTCTATAATTATCGACACAGATTAAGCCTGTTTCTAGTTCCTTTAATCCCGTGGCGATCGCTTGTCTTGACCATCCCAATTCTCTTTCAGCAAATCGAAGGTGAATTATTGAAGTAGTCTTTGGTTACTTGAGCCATAAACGCTCTTTTCTTGTATCCAGTTAGCTTTTTTGCAGCATCTTTGAAGGTAAATTTAAAATTTTCACTCAGCATGCACGAGTCAAGGAAAAAGTCAGTTGTTTCCCTAGCATACTGGGTAAACTATTTTCCGGCAAGTCCCTTACTTTTGGCGGTGAAGTATCGAATAAAGTCTGTTGCTGTGGGGCTTGATTGTTTCTCACCTGTTGCTGGGAGAAGAAGATGCGCTCTTTCCCCTTGGATTTTAACTTTGAAATATATTCTCTCGAACTGACGTTCATTAAAAACCAATTGTTTGTGATTTTGTCAAGAGCTTTGCAATGATTATTATGATTATGATAATATTTTGTAATGTTACGCCACTTACAGAATTTAATAGTTATGGAAGTTGATGAGAGAAGAAAGCAAATCATAGAGCATCTCAGTCGAAGTACAAACAATGAGTTGTTCCTGTCTCCGAAAAAAAAAATTAATCCACCTGTAGCCAAGATAGAATCGAATGCACCTGTCCCAGCAACTTCTCCTACACCTGAACCCGACACTCCGGTTCAGCCTCCGAGGGCATTAAAAGCCAAAACACGCAAACAAAGAATTATGGATCATGTTTCTCGCACTAGCAAAGAATTGAGTAATTTTGCTTTGGATTCAGAACAGCGCAAACAGCAAATTCAGAAACACCTTCGCATCACCAAAGGATAAGCGGAGCTTATGCTAATTGAATTCAGAGTGAGCGAGTTCAGAGTTCAGGATTTATAATTAACTCGCTCACTCTGTCCCCGAAGGTCTACTCATTAAAGAAATTTGTTCTTTTTTATCCTCAATGTTTTCTAGTTATGCCCGCGATCAGCCCAACTAAATCTGGGTTGAGACGAAAAAGCTTGACCGCTATGCTCTTGGCAATTGGCACAGTTCTGACTACCATTGCTGGTCTCAGCTTCAGAATTCCTTGGCTGATGCCATTGTTAGGAGCAGGGGTCATCTATCCTCTCTACCTGTTTCTAGTCAGTCGCCGTTGCTATAATCAGGCAATGCTCTGGGTCCTTTGGTGGGCTATCTGTCAAAGCTTCGCCGTAGCGGGGGCCACTATTTTAGCTCCAGAGCGCGCTGCATCCGTAGTACTCCATGGAACTGTCTACACAGAAAATATGTTCCACTGGATTCGCACAGGAAAAGGAGCAGAGGGGTCGCTTCAACTGTTTGTGCCCATTCATTTGCGAGAATACGCAACGTTTTCGGTATTGTCACTGTTTACCTTTGGTAGCGCAGCTTTAATTCTGGGAACATATTTACTCAATTACATGAATTATTATGTGGGGCAGCTCGTCTACTTCAGCACTCATCCGTGGCTAGCTGCCGTAGTGGGATGGCCGCCGTGGTCTATGCTGCGAGTAGTCGGCTATGTTGCTACTGGCTTGGCGCTTACCGCTTTAGCCTTGAATCTTGGTCGTTACTTCAGCCGAAGATTCCCACAACTTGATTTTCCGCGCCAGTATTTTCTGATGGGACTGGGATTATTACTGGGTGATCTAATCGTCAAAGCCACGCTCGCACCAATTTGGCAGCAACTTTTACAGATGGCTCTAATTGGCACTGTCAAATAACTCGTCAAGTCGCTTCGCTCCAATTCAAAATTTAAAAATTAATACTCATGATTTAAAGCTGCTACTATTTCCGGCAAGTACTCAGAACGACGGAAAACATTAACAATATCTAATGGGACTGGAACTTCTTTGAGAGAAGCATAACTCGGCTGACCATCAATTTCCTTAACCGTGGGATTAACTGGATAGACACTATACCCTGCTTGCCGCAAGAATTGAGCAATTTGATAGCTGGTACGATTAAGCTTATCCGAATGACCTCCCACAGCAATTACTAGGGCGTGAACTACTACCTCACGCATTGCTCGATCGTCTTCTTTTAAATTAGGCATTCTCTTCACATAAGCTCGCCATAGACCGACATAGATAAATTGTAATCCCGCCTCATTTCGAGCATTGCAAGTACTATTCCATAAAGTAGTGTCATCATTTATCTTTCTAATGCTTAGAAACTCAAGCAAAATTAAATTATTCCAAAGTTGACAAACTCTGAAGTAATATCCTCGGCTATTATATTCGCCAAATGTCCAGCCAAGGACTCAGTAGTTTGAACCAACGATAGCATAGACAATATTTTCTGACTCAACATCAATCAACTGCTTACATCAATCAACTGCTTGCACCGATCACCTACAACCAAATGCTCGCTAGCGAGCAAACAATTAACTGAGTTAACCGAGTCGATAATACTGGGATTAGCTTTCTCATAGCGGCGAACCGCTTTAATCTGATACTTATCTAAATAATCCCAGACGATCGCCCAATTAGTTTGCTTTGAATTGGCAGTCCTTTGCATCCCCGAAGCATCGCCATAAATGTAGCATTTAAGGTTATACCCTGAAACATAAGAGCAAACTTTATCCGCCAATTCAAAAGTATTGGAGTGGAGCAAATAGGGATTATTCCTATTAATAGTGCTGCTTATAATCCCAATGCCTTTTATCTTGCCCGCACCTCTCCCTAACCTCCCGTCGATCGCCTCAAAAGCAGTTTTCTCAGCATAGGTAAATTCATCAGCCCAGATGAGCCTAATCTGCAATCCTCTACCTGATTGCTTCGATCGCTCCGTTCTCCCGGTAAAGTTTTCTGCTGACAGCACAAAGCAGTAAGCACCCTCAATCCGACAATACCTATTCTTAGCAATCTTTCTGGCTGTCTCCTCTACACTTCCACCGCTTGGTTGTAGAGAGTAGCCAAAGCGATCGCAGTATTCAGCAAGCGCTACTAAGGTAGAGGTTTCTAGCTGCCCATAGGTATTAGCAGTGATTAAGATTCTCGACTCTCGATCGAGCCGCACTTGAGAGCAAATAAAGGCAGCGGCACAGGTAGACTTGCCTGAGTTAATGCCGCCGCTTATTAATATCCAGCGATAAAAGTAATTATAGGTAGATTCTAAAGTTAGGTAATTGGTAAATAAATTCTCCTGACCGCCAGGATTGGGAGTAAAGATCGGATAGTCTTTTTTATCGTCTGGCAGTCGGTATAGTTTGGCGTTTTTTCGGTACTTAGTAATTCTTTTTGGTGATAAATTCAATTTAAGTGATAATGAGGATAAAGTAAGTTTGTACTAACTATACTCTCCCCAAAAGTTAAATACGACAGCGGTCAGCGAAGCTGCGCCTCTGGCGACCGCTTATCCGACTTGCCTAGAGAATTTTGCCTTGGCGAAATTTCATTTTTCTTATTGGTGAGAGAATCCCGAAGATGCCAGGATGAGGAAAATAGCCAGTCAGCGCGAGCTATGGTAATTAAGAAATTTTCTGATTCAGGCACATCTAAAAAGAAAAAGCCAAAATCTGAGAGTCAAAGCGATGCTCAGTTGGAGACCAAATCTAACCACCAACAAAGTTTATTAACCCCAAAACTCACCAAAGAGGATGCAAAGAATGCCTCTAACATTCGCCCCGATCGCTTCGATGACTATATCGGGCAAAAACAACTCAAAAAGGTTTTAAAAATAGCCTAACTGCTGCATTAGCCAGAAAAGAGTCCATCGATCACCTTTTACTTTACGGACCGCCTGGACTGGGTAAAACTACTATGTCCTTAATTTTAGCTCAAGAGATGGGAGTTAGCTGCAAAATTACGGCGGCTCCTGCTCTTGAACGTTCCAGAGACATCACCGGTCTTCTGATTAACCTCAAACCTGGAGATATCCTGTTTATTGACGAAATCCACCGTCTTAATCGGATGACTGAAGAGTTGCTTTATCCAGCGATGGAAGATTATCGCTTGGATATTACGATCAGTAAAGGTTCGAGTACCAGAACGCTCAGTGTTCCGCTACCCCCTTTTACCTTAGTCGGAGCGACAACTAAAATCGGTGCTTTAACTTATCCTTTGCGAGATCGCTTCGGTCTGATTGAAAGGCTGCGCTTTTACGAACCCGACGAACTCAGTCAAATTGTCTTACGGACTGCTTCTATTTTACAAATTGCCATTATTCAGGAGGGAGCAGAAGAAATCGCCCGTCGTTCGCGAGGAACTCCCAGAATTGCCAATCGCCTCCTCAGAAGGGTTAGAGACTATGCTCAGGTTAAGGGAGTAGAGTTAATTACTCAAGAGTCAGCAGCAGAAGCAATGGAGATGTTTAATGTGGATTGAATGGGGCTAGATTGGACCGATCGTTTAATACTGAGTACTATCATCAATCAATTTCAAGGCGGTCCAGTCGGTTTAGAAACGGTGGCGGCGGCTACTGGGGAAGACGTAAAAACGATCGAGGAAGCCTACGAGCCATATCTATTGCAGATCGGCTATCTTAACCGCACTCCTAGAGGTCGGATGGC
>JBFRWL010000084.1:0-7113 GCA_051439565.1 Prochloraceae cyanobacterium | reverse complement strand
CGTCCTTCCATTTCTCCTCGGGTTTCTCCTTTCCCAAAGATTAAACAAGTTCCGGTTTTACCGAGTCTATCTGGTAAAACTGTTAGGAACTCGAAGCTATAAACCTTATCCAGCAAGGGTGTTGTTCGTTTCGTATTGCATTTTGATCAGCTTAGGTAGATCATCGATTATCTACGGCAAAAAATGTAGTATAAATTTGGTTTCCTACCTCATTAATTGAGCTTTGCATCCCATCCAAAAATTCGTGTAAACCAGACTGGATAATATCGTCTATGGTTAAATAACCTAGTTGGGCGCATAATCGACCAAGCGATCGCTCTGCACCATTGCACCAGGTACCAACAGGCGTGCTGGTAATTTCATGTAGACATTGCTCTGCTTGCCACAGACAAAAGTGAATCGAACGAGGAAACTGTCGGTTTAAAATTAAAAATTCAGCTACACTACTCGGAGTAATTCGATGTTGGCATTTGCGATACATTTCATAAGCACTAGCTGACTTTAACAAAGCTATCCATTGAATTTGATCTAAAGGCGTTCCCACCCACTCTGCTGAAGGCAACAAGAGAAAATACTTTACATCAAGAATGCGAGTTGTTTTATCCGCTCTTTCTAATAATCTACCCACTTGTCCAAAGTGCCAGCCCTCATTATGAGTCATGGTGGCATCCATCACTCCCGCAAAGCGATGGCTAGACATTTTCACCTGAGTAAAAAATTCCGGTAGCGCATCTAGAGGCTTTCCCGATGAGGCCTCCTTGACCATTAAGTAAAAAGCGTTTACCTCTTCCCACATCTCTGAGGAAATAATTTCTCGAATTGAGCGAGCATTTTCCCTAGCTCTTTGTAGACAGGATATTATCGAGTTGGGATAATCCCAATCGAAGGTGAGGAACTGAATCACATTTTCCGCTTTGAGCGTACCATAGCGATTTTGAAACAGTTCTAAATCTCCTGTCGTATGTACCAGAGGTTGCCACTGCTCGGTCATACCCGCTGGCAAATCGAGCATTAAATTTAGATTAACATCGATAAAACGAGCTATATTTTCCGCTCGCTCGATATAGCAGTTTAGCCAGTAAATAGAATCAGCAACCCGACTTAACATTGTGATTGATTATTGGTTGATTTACTTCCGAGTGTGTCTGATGCCAGCACCCAAGTATCTTTACTCCCGCCACCCTGAGAAGAATTGACGACTAGGGAACCTTTTTTTAGTGCTACTCTAGTAAGTCCTCCAGGATGAACGTAAATTTCTTCGCCCCGATGGATAATGTAAGGACGTAAATCTACGTGTCGTCCCTCAACTTGATCGCCAATCAAAGTAGGAACTCGCGATAAGCTAAGGATTGGTTGAGCAATATAATTACGGGGATCGGCTAAAATTCGCTGGGCAAATTGTTGGCACTCCGCTTCACTTGCCGTTGAACCAACTAACATTCCATAGCCTCCAGATTCATTAGCTGATTTAACTACCAAGCTATCTAAGTTTTTGAGAACGTAATCCCGATCTTTTTCCTGCCAACACAGGTAAGTTGGGACGTTAGATAAGATGGGCTCTTCCCCTAGATAATAGCGAATTATTTCAGGAACATAAGCATAAACTACCTTGTCATCTGCTACCCCGCTTCCTGGTGCATTAGCTAGCGCTACGCGACCTTGTTGGTAAACTTCCATCAGTCCTGGTACTCCTAGTAAGGAGTCGGGACGAAACACCACAGGATCTAAAAAGTCGTCATCTACTCGGCGATAGACCACATCTACCCGATGCAGTCCTTTAGTAGTTCGCATTTGCAAATAGCCGTCTACTACCGCCAGATCTCGACCTTCTACTAGTTGTATCCCCATTTGCTGTGCCAAAAATGAATGCTCGTAATAGGCGGAGTTGTAAATCCCAGGGGTGAGAACGACTACTGTCGGGTTAGGTAAGTAGGGAGGCGCTAGATTTAACAAACTTTCTAGCAAATAGCTGGGATAGTCATCGATCGGCTTAACTGCCATGGTATGGAAAATATCGGGAAAAGTACTTTTCATCACCCGGCGATTTTCCAGTACGTAAGAGATCCCCGAAGGCACTCTTAAATTATCTTCGAGGACATACCACTGACCGTCGCGATCGCGCACTAGATCGGTACCAGTAATATGACACCAAACCCCCGTGGCGGGTTTAATCCCCAGACAAGGTTTTAAAAACCCTGCGGCTGAATAGATAACCTCAGCAGGTATCTTGCCATCTTTGAGTATCCGCTGTTCGCCGTAAATATCTCCGAGAAAAAGGTTCAGCGCTTTAATCCGCTGCTTCAGACCTCTTTCGAGCCGTTGCCATTCTTGAGCTGAGATAATACGGGGAATAATATCAAAGGGGAAAATTCTTTCTACACCTCGATCGTCACTGTAAACATTAAAAGTTACTCCTAACTTGAACAGGGCAATCTGTGCTGTCTGTTGGTGTTGTTGCAATTGTTTAATGCCGAGATTCTGCATCCATTCGGTTAAGGATGCTGAGTGCGATCGCGGCTGTCCCTTAGCCAGAAAAAGTTCGTCATAAAAGTTTTCTGGATCGTATGCTTCTAATTGCACAACCAGACCTCCGACAGCCTCATTACTAATAAATTCTGATATCTTATAGCAATCCTAGACCATTTGCGAACAGCTTTACATTACTATTTATACCAATTTAAAAAAATAGTACTATACATCAATTCTCTAAATCTCTTCCCTGTTCCCTTTCCTAACCGAAGTGTAGAAATCTTAAACGAAATTGGTATTATTTCCCACTATCCAAATCTCGATCGCTGTCCCCGCTGCGACCCTAAGATTGGTAAGATAAAAGATTGCAGGTGAAAATAATTAGCTCGATTGTACTCAGCATTCTGGCGATCGAGACTTATTCTCAAGATAAATTAATGGGATGGCAAGCATCATGGTTTACTTAGGCAATCTGGGTGCAAATCAGCAGCTTTATATCGAGAATCGGGGAAGCCAAACCCTGATGACTCTAGTTAGCAGTAGCACAGGACAGCAACAAAGCCAAAGTAGTAGTTTTGAGACGGGAAGTTGGACAGCGCCGCCTAAGCTGTTCCGAACTGGCGGAAATTTCCTATTACGAATAGATTCTACAGGAGGACAACATTTTATCCAGTTGCAAGGTAGTGGATTTAATTCCCTCAAAACAGCACCCTCTTTAACTAATGCTGATGTGATGCCACTGCAGCAGGCATCTCAAACAGCAACATCAAGCCAAAGTTCCATGCAATTTAAGCCAATGGAACCGATGAAGCCGATGGAACCAATGCAACCAATGAAATTGGGTGATATGTCGATGAGTACTAACCCAATGGAGATGCGCATGGGTAATATGCAGATGCGGATGGGAGGAGACTCAGAACCGAAGTCACAATCTCAGTCAACGCAGCGCTTCTGTACTGAGTGCGGTAATCCAGTCAAAGCAGGCGATCGCTTTTGTGGCCACTGCGGTCACAAGCTGGAGGCTTGAAACTAAATTATGACCTATTGTCTGGGTATCATCAACCGCTTCGGCATCGTCATGGCGGCTGATTCTCGTACTAATGCGGGAGTTGAATACATTTCTGCCTACAAAAAACTCTTCGATTTTTCCTTACCAGGAGAACGAGTTATTTTAATTTGTACTTCTGGCAATCTCTCAATTACTCAGGGAGTCGTAACTAAGTTAAATCGGGATATTCAACATCACGAAGACATAAATCTTCATACCCTTGCCAGTATGCACGATCTTGCTCGCTACATTGGCAACAAAAGTAGGGAGATTCAAGATCAAGACCGTCCTTGGTTAGAAAAAGATAATATCGATTTTCAGTGTAGCTTTTTGCTGGGAGGGCAAATAAAAGGAGAGGAACCGCAACTGTATTTAATTTATCCTCAAGGAAACTACATCCAGGCAACTAGGGAAACCCCTTTTTTGCAAATTGGGGAAACTAAATATGGCAAACCGATCCTCGATCGCACCATTACTTATGAAACGCCTCTACAAGCTGTTGCTAAATGCGCTCTTTTATCTATTGACTCGACGATGAAATCTAACATTTCTGTCGGACCGCCAATTAACTTAGTCATGTATGAAGCAGACAGTTTTGTCATTGGCCAGACCTTGCAACTGCGCTTGGGAGATCCCTATTTAGCCAAGATACGCAAGTTATGGGAAGAATACGTGCGTAAGGCCTTTGAAGCAATGCCTAATATAGAATGGCAGCACCAAATGGAAGATTCTGCAGAGGATGTCTTAATTGATTAATTACCACAATTGATTAATACATTCGCGATCGCTAATCGGTGATTTCCTTGTTCTTTGCCTCTTGGGAACAATATCGAGAGATAATAGTAGTAGCGGCACTTTGGAGGCATCGCATCAATGAACCAACAACGCCTCAAAGCCTATCTGAATCTGATTCAAGGGCTGTTGAGTTGTCCTAGTGGGGAAGAGTGGATATTGCTGCGGCAGCATGAAGAACTTGTCAATCCTGAGTTGATACAAGTTATGGAACAGATTGCTACCCAACTGGCAGTCGAGGGAAACTTAAAAGAGGCTAAGTTTTTACACAATTTGGCAGGACAACTGCATCATATCTTGCAAAAAGAAGTTCATCCCCCAAGCAGTGACGAAAAGTACCAAGCTTATCTCGATCTCATCCAAGCCCTGCTAGATTGTCCTAGAGGTTCTGAAGGTGAGATTTTGCAAGCTAACCAGGAGTTAATTGGACCAGGACTAATAAAAACCATCCAACAGGTAGCCCGTCAGGCTAAAGTCCAGGGCGATCAAGAAACCGTCAGCTTTTTAGAGAACCTAGCAGCACAACTGAGTCGAACTTGGCTAGAAGCTCATGCATTCAAACCAATCCTGAAGAAAGATAACGTCAATGCTGACTTAGAGACTCAGAAGCGAAAGGCGCACAGTGAGCAACCTCAGGAACCACCATTCCAGCCAAAGGCTGATATAACAGCACCTTCTACTGCTCAAACCGACACTGCAATAAACCAACGGATCGCAGATCGCTTAACAGCCATTGCAGAATCATTAGCGAAGCTTGATGAAATCTTGGCTTCCCGGTTTCAAGCAAGGGAGCCCCTCTGGTACCTAAACGTATTAGAACGAGCCCAAGCTTCTCACTGGATCCTGAGCACTGACGAAGTGGAGCAGTTAATTGGCGTTAAACCCAAATGCCAAGACGGCAAGGACTCCTATCAACGAGGTTGCTGGGTATTCGTCAAAGCTGGGAAAATCGGCTCACAAACTGCCTGGCGCGTAACGAAGGAAAAGGTAGATGTTAGCTCAGAGTGAGATTGTGATAGTGCTTATCAACAATAGCTATCCCATTTCCATTTGATTGGCGAACATACTCTTTAAACAAAGGCAACAGGGAATAAAGCATATAGAGATTTGATGAGCTGTTGCCTTTTCTAACCGAGGTATAGGAATCTTATAGCTCAAAAAACTATAATAGCATTTATCTTGACTCTTATTTCTCCTCAAACAAAAACTTCAAGACAAATTTATAAAAGTTTTATTCTAATAAAGGGATGAAAACTACTAGCCAAGAGCAATCTGACTTATTAATAGCGTTTAACCTTAATTCATCAGTTTAAAGATCGAATAAAGATTAACTATTACCAATAAAATGCAGTTGACTTGACCTTAAAAAAAAGTCATGATTTTATTTAGGTTAGTGAAATTACTTAGGTGTCATATTTAACTTCACTGTTTTCCTGAGCTTGGTTTTTTTCTGTGCCTTAGCTCAGAGAATCATCTAAGTAATAACTCTTAAACAAACTGAAGAAAAATTTTTGCCCAATCTGTAACTATGACGCAAATTAAGGAATTAGTGAAAATAAAATGAAGAAAAGTTTGAGAATGAAAATATTTGGCATTTGTTCGATATTATTTTTTGTTTTTTGCGGTCATCACATAGTTAAAACCTATGAGACAAACCCTAAAGAAGCAGTATTTGAAGGATTTTTACTGGCAACTATTGCTAGTTATCATGTGGTTTTGTTTCGAAACTTACAACAACTACCCGAACAGGAAGATGATCAAAAATTGATGCCAATAGAAGATTAGGAAGTGATTTTTCTCGTTAGCTTTAATAGTCATTCCTTTTTAATTAGGGTTTGCTGAAAAAGTTTTTCGATGTAGATAGGAGTCACGTCGCTGCGCTCCGAATTCAAAATGAACCAATTCAAAATTCACGCAGGAAAATGCAATTAATTTTGAATTACCCAAAGGAGTCAGGAGAGGGAGTCAGAATAATCTAGACAACTCACAAGTGCATGGGAATTGATAGGTAGAGAAGCTTATTTCTTGCACTTGAGCTCAACCACTGACTTATCAAGGTTTTAGACTTATGCAGCCGGCCCTAATTAAGGCATTAGCCCTGTTGTATTAACATTTTTGCAACAATATTATTCTCTGATCATAACGAGAATTAAAAAAAGTAGACCTCTAGGTAACTTTTGCCAGAGGTCTCACTTACTTTTATTATTTAGGAAAACACAAAAGTAAAAATGTTAAACTTGCGGATCTACTCTCCGATCTGGTAATTCAGGACTGGGCTTGATACGATCGAGCTGGTAGCCTTGTCTTTCTAGTTGCTTAACAAAGTTAGTTGGTTCATATGTGGTTTTTGCTGCTGCTGAGGGAGATGTTTTAGCAGAAGCTTCACGTCTCATTTTTTTCAGTTTTGCTTTCCGTCCCATAAGCTGGTTCTCATTAAAGAAAAATTCTGTATTTAAAAATAGGTTACTAAGAATAGCATAACTCCAAAAGTTTCGGAACAATAAGAAGATCGATTGTTGAGATTATTGCTTATTTTGATCAAAGAACTACATAACATAAACATCCCACACTGACCCTGACGGTTACAGATGTGGGGCTTCTCGCGAATTGGGTTATTATCGAAGGCGACTCCCAGTTCTTGTATTTAGCTAACAAAACCTGATAAAGTGATTAACCGTCCCTCTTCTTCAATCAAAATTAAGTTGTATGACCACCACAGATGAAAAAAGAATTGTTCAGGAATATTTTAATGCTACTGGATTCGATCGCTGGCGCAGGATCTACGGTGATGGAGAGGTTAATAA
>JBFRWL010000083.1:0-5805 GCA_051439565.1 Prochloraceae cyanobacterium | reverse complement strand
GAATTAGTAGAGGCGTATAAAGTTCTGGGTGATGTCTGCCAGAGAATGGGCAAGTTTTCTTTGGCGATTGATTATTACAATCGAGCGATCGCAATTAAACCGAATTATCCTGAAGTATATGCTAATCTCGGAACTCTCTGCGAGCAACAGAAGCAATGGCAACAAGCTTGTAACTATTATCAGAAAGCTTTAGAACTCAAACCAGATTTTTCTAGGATCTATCAAAAATTAATTCTGGCGCGGCAAAATTTGCACAAATCGCAACAGGCTCGCTTAGTTTTACCCGAAGCCACACTGCGCAAATCTCCGGAATATTTTTTAAATTTAGGAGAACGAGCTTGTCAAGAAGGTAATCTCTCTCAGGCATTGCAATATTATCAACAAGTAGTGCAAATTGCGCCCAACTCTAGCCAAGCTTATCAAAGACTGGCGACAATTACTGAGGAAATGGGGCTCTGGCGAGAATCGACCATTTATTATCGCCAACTATTAAAGCTCAGAGATACTGCGGTCACTCCTTCTTTATCCGCGGCGAGAAAGCAATTATTTTTGACGGCTAATTCCTCTCAAGATGCTCCCCAGCCACCAGTGACTTCTGAGTCAAGTACTTCTGAAGCTGTACTGCCAAGCGATTCGGCTCAGTATCAAATGGTTTTGGGCGATTCTTACACCAAAAGGAAGCAATGGCAACCAGCAATTATTGCTTATCAAAAAGCTCTAGTGAGCAATCCTAAATTAATAGCTGTTTATCTTAAGTTAGCCCAGGTTTTGCTCAAAGCTGGAGAGCCCCAACAAGCGTTGCTTACTTACCAAGAAGGAATTGAACATAATCCCCAATCTCATCAATTACATTTCAACTTAGGAATTTGTTTAACCGAACAAAATAATTGGCAGCAGGCAACCGATTGCTTTCGCCAAGCACTGCAACTCAAACCTGACTATTGGGAAGCACTTCATAATCTGGGAGGAGCTTTAAGTCAGCAAAAACTTTGGTCAGAAGCTGTGGATGTCTATCGGCAAGCGATTAACCTCAAACCTGACAACCCTTGGTCCTATAACGATTTAGGCTTGATTTTGCTGCGAAGTGATAAACCAGATGAGGCGATCGCCGTCCTCAGAAAAGCCATTGCCCTCAAAGGAGATTTTGCGGAGGCTTACTGTAATTTGGGAGATGCTCTGACACAGATTGGTCAATGGCCAAAAGCGATCGCCGCCTATCAAGCTGCCCAAAAAATTCAAGGGAATTTGGCTGATTTATCCCAAAAATTAGCTCATGTCTTATTTCGTCAAAGTGAAGTAGATCGCCAAACAGCTTTAGAGAATATACTCAATGCGATCGCAAAAGAGCCGCAAAATATCAATAATTACCATCAAGCCTTGGCGATTGACAAACAAAATCCTGACCTCTATTTAGGATTAGGTAATGTCCTCATGGAACGGGGTGCTCTCGATGAGGCGATCGTGGCTTATCAAACAGCAGTGCAATTAGAACCAAAAAATGTTGAGTCCACCATTCGTTTGAGTAAAGCCCTCATCGAAAAAGACCCCAAAACTGATGTTAACCGATTACTCGCCCAGTTAAAATCTGCTATGGCAACGGCTAAGGTCCCCCAGGAGGTCAATCATAGCCAGCAATTGGTCACAACAGAAGGAGTTGCCGCAACAATTCCCCAGGCGGCTCCAGAGGCGGCAATTATAAGCTCAAAACTCAGTCTGCCTCATAGCGATCGCCCTACGGTATCGATTATTATTCCTGTCTATAACCAGCTAGAGTACACTCTCAAATGTCTCTTCTCTCTAGGGAAGAATATTCACCCAGATACTTTAGTCGAAATCATCGTGGTTAACGATTGCTCCCAAGATCGGACTCAGCAAACTCTAGAGCTAGTACCGGGTTTAAAGTTAATCAATAATCAGCAAAACTTAGGATTTGTTGATTCCTGTAATCAAGGAGCAGCCGTTGCCCAAGGAACCTATCTCTATTTTCTCAATAACGATACCGAAATTCGTCCCCAGGCAATTGAAAGTTTGCTAGAAGTGCTCAAGCTCGATCCTACAGTAGGAGCAGTTGGTTCCAAACTAATTTATCCCAATGGGGCACTACAAGAAGCGGGGGGTATTATTTGGCAAGATGCTACAGGTTGGAATTATGGCAGACAAGCTAATCCTTTTGCTCCTCAGTATAATTATCTGCGGGAAGTAGATTACTGCTCGGGGGCGAGTCTGATGGTCAAAAAAGAAATCTTCGACTCTTTAGGTGGTTTTGCCACCGAATTTGCGCCAGCATATTACGAAGATACCGATCTCTGCTTTGCGATTCGCCATCAATTAGGCTTAAAAGTTGTTTATCAACCTAAATCGGCAGTTATTCACCACGAAGGAATCAGCGCCGGAAAATCGACCGATAGTGGAATAAAGCAATACCAAAAGATTAATGCCCAAAAATTTCGGCAAAAATGGCAGCAATATCTGACAACTGAGCAGTATTTGCCTAATCAAGGAAACGCCAATCTTCCCTTGGCTGCCAGGAAATATCAAGGTAGCAAAACGATCTTAGTTATCGATAGCTACGCACCTTGCTATGACAAAGAATCCGGCTCTCGCAGACTGTTCGGATTGCTGAAAATATTTCGGGAGTTAAACTATCATGTCATTTTTGTAGCGGATAACGGGGTTAAGGAAGAGCCTTATGCCACAAAACTTCAGGATTTATCGGTTGAGATCATCTATACCCAGGAAGGTTTTGGAACAGCAATTAGCCAACAGATAGTGGAGCGTTTGCCGTGGATAGATCTTGCTTGGATCTGTCGTCCCGATAATCATGAAAAATATGCCGCTTTGATCCGTCAACATCAGCAGATGCCCATTATCTATGACACTATCGACCTACATTATCTGAGAATGAAACGAGCTTGGGAATTATCACCCCAATCTCGCAATATTGAAAATATGCGTCTTTGGATGCGTATGCAGTCGCGGGAATTGCAAGCGGCTTTGTCCGCGGATTTAACAGTTACTATTACCTCAGTAGAACGGGATATTCTGCAAGAGCAAACGGTCAAGAAGCTCGCGATTATCCCCAATTTGCATCTTCCTTACTCAGAAGATAAACCAGATTTTGAGGAGCGAGCCGGCCTGCTCTTCATCGGTGGTTACCAACATCCACCGAATATCGATGCTGTATCCTGGCTGTGTCGGGAGATTATGCCTGTGGTCTGGCAAGAGTTACCCGAGTTAACTGTGACTTTATTGGGCAGTAACCCGACCAAAGCAGTTCAGGCTTTAGCTCAAGATCCTAGGGTGAGCGTTCCTGGTTATCTTGCCGATGTGACGCCCTATTTTCTCAGCCATCGGATATTCGTGGCTCCGCTAAGATATGGTGCGGGCATGAAAGGCAAAATTGGTCAAAGTTTAGAATATGCCTTGCCCATTGTCTCTACGGCGATTGGGCTTGAAGGAATGAATCTAGTTCATGAACAGAACGTTTTAGAAGCTAATAGGACGGAGGAATTTGCGATGGCAATTATCCGACTTTATCGCGATCGCTCTTTGTGGCGGCAGTTGGCTAGCCATTGTCATGAGGCGATCGCACCTTATGCGCCAAATCTGGTCAAGCAAGAGTTGAATCAACTCTTGGAGCAGCTCGCTCAGTAATACTCTTTAATTTTTAAAATTTAATTCCCTAGCTCGTACGAGTAAATATCACTATGAACAAGACTTTAAATCTCGATCAAACAGAATTTAAAAGCAAAGTCAATAATCTGGTGCAACAGATCAAAAGTCAAACTCAAGATAACGTTATTGACGGCATTATCGAAGAAATAGCGACTAATCGCCTGATATATCAAGAAATACTCAAAAAACTCGATGTTATCGATAGCCAACTCGTGATCAATGATCTAGAAATTCCCGTTTATACTCCCAAGAAAGTTGCCGATGAGCTGATCATTACCGCCGATTTCCCCTTGTCGGCAGATCAGGGATTTTACGAATTGGAATACGATAAACAAGGGAAAACCATGCGCTGGACTGGTTTAAGTAATAGTTTCTTCTTCGATTTATGCTTCGACCGAACTAAGGACAAAAAATTAATTCTGGAGGCCTTATCTCCTTTGTCGGAGCAAAATATCTCGCAAATGCAATGCTTTGTCGATAATAGTGCAACTAAGCTATCTATCTCTCAGGAGCAAGGAAATTGCCAAGTAACTGCTTCAATACCGGCAACTAGCAGTGTAACTAACACCAAAATTTCTTTTGTTGTCCCCGAACTGATTAAACCATGCGATATTGACGCTGAACAAAAGGATACTCGAACCCTAGGCGTGGTTTTTTATCGCTTAGTCATTCAGAATCAAGACGAAAATAATTGAAAAAATTGAGCAAAGTTTATGGATAAATTAATTACGGCAACTATTTGTACTTACAATCGCTATGATGTTTTACCTAAGGCGATCGCAAGTTTGCAGCAACAATCTTTAGCTAAAGATAAATATAGAGTCATTGTTGTGGATAATTCCCCTGACTATGACTATGCCGAGACGATTAAGCAAAAGTATCACGATCCGCCATTTTTAGAATATGTGATCGAGAAAATACCGGGGCTTTCTAATGCTAGAAATGTCGCCGCCAAAATGTGCGGTACGGAATTTATCTCCTATATGGATGACGATGCGATCGCCTCAGAAAAATGGCTAGAAAATATTTTGGCGGGATTTGAACAATTTGGCCCCAATGCAGCGGTGTTGGGAGGAAGAGTCGATCCGCTTTGGGAATCGGAACGTCCCTCCTGGCTGAACGACGATTTATTATGTTACGTCTCCGCCATCAACTGGGGCGGCAAAAATCGCATTGCCAAAGACCATGAATGGTTTGCTGGTACCAATATTTCTTTCCGCACCAAAGCAAGTCTCGCCAACGGCGGCTTTGATGTCGATCTGGGACGTAATGGCGGTGGTTCGGTGCTTTTGAGTAACGAAGAAACTCACTTACTGGAAAAAATTCGCGAACAGGGTAACTTGGCGATCTATAGTCCCGAAGCCTCAGTTCACCATTTGGTCGAAAACCGTCGCTTAACTCATTCTTGGTTTAGACAAAGGATCGTTTGGCAAGCTGTATCCGACTATATGATGGACTCTAAAGCTGCTGTTAGTAATGCTCAGTCGGGATGGGATTTTGTCTTTTAGTATCTGTTTAACTTACCTCCCAGGGAAAGAACCATTCGGGGACTATTCTACGATACGGATGATATCCAACAATGTCGGGAACAATTATGGGCTTTGTCAACCGTTACTACCATGATGTTAACTGGCTTTAATATTGCAGATTAATTAGGAGACGAAGAGAGTGATTCAACTTAATGACAAGTCTAGTCTTGCTGGCGTAGATATTTTAATTCTCTCTCCTACGCCTACCTATCCGCTAGATTTTGGTAATCGTAAACGAATATATGAGATCTGTCGTCAGTTTAAAGAGCGCGGAGCGAAAATCCATTTTCTCCATTATCCGGGGGAATGGCGTTCCAAAACTCCCTACGATGCGATGTTAAAGATGCATCATCAATGGGATTCTTTTCATTTAGTACCGCCGACTCGTTATTTACATCAAGCTTCAGAGGGGGAAGACCATACCATCGATGAATGGTGGGATTATGCGATTGGCGATTACCTGAAATATCTTTTTCAACGCAATTACTTCGATGTGTTTCTGATAAATTACACCTATCTCAGTAAAGCTTTCGAATTTGCCCCTAATCATGTCTATAAAATTCTCGATACTCACGATCAATTTAGCGATCGCCGTAAACTC
>JBFRWL010000082.1:0-2661 GCA_051439565.1 Prochloraceae cyanobacterium | reverse complement strand
CCATTAATGTTATCTTCAAGACCAAAAACAATAGTAGAAAACGTAACAAGTTATTAAAGTGATTTTATCGAATCAGGTTTTGTGTTCCTACATTGGTTTTTCAGGTATTCCCCTTGGGAGAATGCCTGATTTTTTCGGCTCATAAATTACTTCACTAGCTCAAAAAGTTTTCTCAAACTCCTTAGTGCTAGACTTTTTAAAAGTATTTTATCTAGCTCAGAAAAAAACTTATTTCTCCCCAGTTGCTTCTTCTTTAGTTAAAGTTCCTGTGCCATCTTTGTCTAATTCCTTAAACTTTTTCTCCGCATCTTCCTTCATCAGTTCTTTTTTCTTCACGACGAAATATTCCACAAATTGAACAGATGTGATTTCACCTTTTTCGTCGAGATCAATTTCCTTGAAAACAGCTACAGGAATCAACTTAACCTCAGTTACTGTTTCTCGGGACGCTTCCTCAGAAGTAGTCGGAGTTGTTGTTTCCGTTCCTCCACAAGCTGTTAAAACACTAACAGATGCTAGTAAAGCCAATAACTTAGCTAACTTTTTCATGAGCTTTTTTCCTCAAATCATTGATTTAATCTATTAAGCAGTTTGCTTGAATTGTAGGACGGTATCGCTAGCTCGCTCGATTAGTTCAACGGCATCAAGAGGATAGTGATAAGTTTTAAACCTCATTGAGCCTACTTGTTCAAACTGTTGGCAGAGGCGATGATCGTATTCATTCTGATAGAGCAAGAGAGCCAAAGCTTACCAGTTGAGAAAGTTACACTTTTAAGGTCGCCGACTCGCGCTGTTGATTTTTCTGGTCAAGCGAGCGCTAATTCCCGACTCTTACCAACAATAAAATGATTAATAGTATCCGGCTACAATCATAAAATGATTGTGAGAATTTGTGTGAGTTTATGGTCAGGCGACGAATTGGGATTCTAACTAGCGGTGGTGATTGTCCGGGACTCAACTGCGCGATTCGTGCAGTAGTTAGCCACGCCGAGCTTACCTATGGTTGGGAGGTTGTGGGTATTCCTTATGCTACTAATGGGTTACTAGAGCGTCGGGGAGTTCCCTTAAATCTGGAGAATTTATCTGTACATGGAATCGATTCTTTACTCTCGCTGGGGGGAACAATTTTAGGCGGCATCAACAGGGGCGATCCTTTAGAGCGTGCTGACGAGATTCTCGCTGGTTATCAGCATTTAGGACTAGATGCTCTGATTGTCACAGGTGGAGATGGGAGCCTGGCTCTTTTACGTCAATTAGCACAAATTGGTAACTGGAAATTGGTCAGCATTCCGAAAACGATTGATAATGACGTGGCCCTCACACAAAGAGCTATCGGTTTTGATACTGCTGTTAATACTATTTCCGAGGCTTTGAACCGTCTGACTTTTACGGCTGCTAGTCATGATCGAGTGATGGTGGTGGAGGTCATGGGGCGCTCGGCCGGACATTTAGCGTTGCACTCTGGCGTGGCTGGGGGAGCCGATATTATCTTAATTCCAGAAATCCCCTATTCGATCGCCGCTATTTGTGAAAAAATCAGGGAACTGCGGCAAGCTCGGGGTCGCAGGTTTGCGATTTTGGTGGTGGCGGAAGGAGTGACGACAGAAGAGGGAAAGCCGAGTACTTATCTTGATTCTCTCGGTCAAGAGCGGCTGCGGGGGATTAGTCAGTATATTGCCGAGCAAATTGCTCACGAGAGCAACCATTCCCTGGAGACCAGGGTGACAATTTTAGGACACGTACAGCGCGGCGGACTGCCCTCGGCGTTAGATCGGATTATGGCAGCAGCAATGGGTCAAGCCGCTGTAGATTTCTTGGCTCAAGACAAATACGACCTCATGGTGGCTTGGCAAAATGGACAACCAGGGAGCGTTCCTTTGTCAGACGTATTGCAGCAGAGTCCGGTATTAGTTAACCCGCGAAGCTATTTAGTGAAAACAGCGCAATCACTGGGAATTTATGTAGGACAATTGGGAGACCAACTTATGTTAGGAGAAGAGAAATATCCCCAGCCGCGCGCGAAAACAGAAATTGTTTAGTTTTGTTAGTTCTCGAAAATGAAGATTTATCTCTTGCCTTACCAGAGTTGCTTACTTCTTATCGAGGACAATGGGTGCTATTTGAAGATAATCAGGTACTTGATGCTGATTTTGATTATAGTATCTTGCTAGAAAGAGTCAGAAAAACGATGGGTGAGCGCATTGTCTTAATTAAAAAAGTCGAGCCAGTTTCTACTCATTCTTGAGCCGATTACAAGTGGCTACACCCAACTCCACACCTACCTAGAAGTCAAACCCGAACAAGTTAAAGGTGTGATTGCATCTCTTTCATCTCCGTCATACATCGGAAAAACAGGAATTCACATCATACAAATATATTATGCTTCCTGACCCCGTTTAATCGGAATTCTTCTTCCTAATAAGAGATTAATAATCAGCAGCACCAAAACTACTGCCAGGTAAATAATAAATAATGTCAAGAGGAGCTGAAAATCCAACTTACCTGATAAAAATCCAACTCCTAAAAAGCCAGCCCAAACACTCGGCAAAAAGTCAAGGAAATCGAAAAAACTGGGTGAGCCATCACTTTGAAAAACCACACCATTTCCGGCCTCAAAAAATCCCGAGGCTATCATTATTCCGAAGGCAGCTTGAAAATCTC
>JBFRWL010000081.1:0-4488 GCA_051439565.1 Prochloraceae cyanobacterium | reverse complement strand
TTTTTATGGCGAGATCGCCTTAGCTATATTTTTACCTATAGTTTTTATCGGGGGACTTGTGGCGAGTCCTTTTGATAATATTTCTCATCAATCATTGGTTTACGGTCGGTTTGTGCCAGAAAACACGGTTATCGAAATGCAAACCGCAACAACCATTAGTCAGCAACTTACCGCGCCGATTAACCTTGCTGACTTTCCCAAAGTTCGTGAACCAGAGATTTTGCTTGATGTGGCGCTTGATTCGTTTCAGAGTAATAACAAATCAGTGTCGTTAGTTGTCAATCCTCAATCAACCTTGAAATTTCCCGATCCGCTGTTATATTGGCAAGCTAATCGGGAAACCCCCACAGAAATCGATCGCTCGATGATTTTGTTGGGTTCTTTGCCCGGAAAAGCCAGTAATATTGAACAGCCACCTAGTTATATTTTTGATTTGCCACCGCAAGCTTTAAACCAAGATGGGGCATTAGTTCTTTATAGTCAAGGTTATAACGCGATCGCTGGTGTCTTCCCTTTTTGTTTGCACGACATCGAGCAACCCTTTGTTTGTCAGGAGAATTAAGCAGTGAGTGTAAAGTACAAGCCAGTTATTTGGACTCGCCAGATCATCATTTATGATGTCATTCTATTTGTTTGCCTAGCGCTATACTTGTTTCTATTTATTTTTGTCAGTAAAACTATAGATCCTGATGTGGATCTCAGGGGCGTCAATATTCGAGCCTTTGGTTCAGCAGCCTTGCTCCTCTTGCATGTGATTCTCTCTATTGGCCCGCTGGCTCGCCTCAACCCGCGTTTTTTACCCCTACTATTTAATCGTCGTCATTTAGGGGTCACCATGTTTTTGCTCGCTGCTAATCATGCTCGACTAGCAATTGACTGGTATCACAAATTAGGAAATATCGACCCCTACATCAGTGTTCTGATTAGTAATTTGAACTTCTTCGATTTCATTCGCTTTCCCTTTGAAATTTTGGGATTGTTGGCCTTGATCATTCTCTTTGTGATGGCGGCAACCAGTCATGACTTTTGGTTGGCAAATCTGACGGCACCAGTGTGGAAAGCTCTCCATATGTTTGTTTACCTCGCCTATGGCTTACTGGTAGCTCATGTGGTGCTAGGAGCTTTACAAGCCCATACCTCTCCTTTACTGACAGTGATTGTAGGGATAGGGATGATTTGGATTGTCGGTTTACATCTGATTTCGGGGTTGAAAGAATTTCGGCAAGACAAAAACGTTTTGTTCCCTGATGCAGATGATTTTGTGGAAATTGGTACAGTTAGTGAAATCCCCGAATATCGAGCCAAAGTAGTTGCGATCGCCGGAGAACGGGTGGCAGTGTTTAAATATGATGGCAAAATTTCCGCTGTTTCTAACGCCTGTCAGCATCAAAATGGCCCCTTAGGAGAAGGCAAAATTATTGAAGGCTGCATTACCTGTCCTTGGCATGGTTATCAATATGCACCAGAATCGGGGGCTTCTCCCCCACCCTTTACCGAAAAAGTTCCTAACTTTAATGTCAAGTTAATCGGCGATCGCATTTTTGTCAAAACCTTGCCCAATAGACCAGGAACTTATGTAGAACCCGCAGTAATAGGTAATGAGTAAGTAGAGACGTAGCATGCTACGTCTGTACAGAAGTAAAGAGTAAGAATTAAGGAGTAGCAGTTGTGCAATCAGATAATGGAAGATCAACTACAGATGAATTTTACCAAGGCTATAGTCCGACAATTCCACCAGGAATTCGTCGCTTGCTTTGGATTGTCATACCTTTAATAGCTGTGATTGTAGTGGCTTTATCAATTGTCTTGCCTGCAATACATAATCAATATTCTACGGGAAGTTACACTGGTTTTCGAGAATATGAAGGGTTACTAATAGATCAGCCAGTACCCCATCTGATGATTCCCCGTCAGGGACAAACTAACTCTGATAATGCCTATTCGAGATATGTCTTGGCTGGGACCAGAAAAACCTCTGTTGACCCAAAAATTCTCGAATTTGCTGGTAATTGGGTAAAACTAAGAGCCTTACCTGTCTTTCGTGATGGCATGACTCTCTTAGCCGTGAGTGCCAAAGCGACACCAGAAATTATCGATCCCCCCCTAACTCAATCTTCAATACTTACCCAGGGCAAAACTTTAGGACAATACACTCTAAAGGGAGAAATAGTAGATACAAAATGCTACTTGGGTGTCATGAAACCAGGTCAGTTAAAGGTACATCGAGATTGTGCCATTCGCTGTATCAGTGGGGGAGTTCCTCCTTCGTTAAGAGTTGTTGATGCGTCAGGAAATATAGAATATTTTCTGTTAGTAGATTCGCAGAGTAAAGCAGTCAATTCTAGGATTTTAGATATCATTGCCGATCCTGTTTCAGTAACCGGGGAAGTTGTCCAATATGGAGATCTTTTTGTTCTAAAAGCCGATCCTGATAACTATAATCTGCTGTAGAACTAGAGCATCGATTCAGTATTCATAAATTCTAGTACAGGCAAGGGTCGGAGCAAGGAGAGAGCTGAAAGTGTTGATTTTTCGTTCCTCAATTTGTCAACTTTTATTACTGAATCGGTATTCTAAAAGAATGTGAAAAAGCGATCGCTGATTACACATAAGCCCTCAGAACTTTAACACATATTAAATTAATTGGTTAGTTATTTAGCAATTAATGGAGTTTTCTCTATTCCTTAATACTAGGTAAACCTAGCATTTGAGCATTACTTTTACCTGGCGCAATC
Organism: Prochloraceae cyanobacterium; assembly: GCA_051439565.1. GTDB lineage: Bacteria > Cyanobacteriota > Cyanobacteriia > Cyanobacteriales > JBFRWL01 > JBFRWL01. Next base: position 1,753 of record JBFRWL010000081.1, on the reverse strand, counting down.
ATCGGATAACAGTTTTCGTCTTTTTTAACCCTCGCATCCATTAAGACAGGACCATCATAAGCCAGCATTTCGGCGATCGCATCTTTTAATTCTGCGCGATCGCGTACAACCATACCTTTGATACCATAAGCTTTTGCTAACAATTCAAAATCAGGCATTCCCACTTCCATATTAGAAGCAGAATAGCGTTCCCCAAAAAAGGTTTCCTGCCACTGTCTAACCATACCTTGCCAACCATTGTTGATAATGATGGTTTTGACCTTAATGCCAAATTGAGCCAGAGTACCCAATTCTTGGGGATTCATTTGGAAGCTAGCATCACCACTAATGCAAATAACTTCTTCATCGGGAATGGCGACTTTAACTCCCATAGCGGCAGGTAATCCATAGCCCATAGTACCTAAGCCCGCACTAGAAATCCAACGGCGAGGACCATTTTTCAAGAATTGAGCTGCCCACATTTGATGTTGACCAACATCGGTAGTGTAATAGGCATGAGGTGCTTGATTGCCAACTTCTACAATTACTTCTTGGGGAGATAAACTATTTTCTGGATGAGGTACAACTAAAGGATAATCAGCTCGCCACTGATTAATTTTTTCTAACCAAGGCTTAGTTTTTTTCGCATCAACAGGAACATTAATTTCTTTGGCTCGGGCAATCATTTTCTCTAATACCCAGCGCACATCACCCACGATCGGAACTTCTGGACTGCGGTTTTTGCCTACCTCAGCCGGATCAATATCAATATGAATTACTTTCGCCGTAGAAGCAAACTCATCTAGTTTACCCGTAACGCGATCGTCAAATCTCGCTCCCACCGCAATCAAGAGATCACATTCGCTAACAGCAAAATTAGCATAGGCAGTACCGTGCATTCCCAGCATTCCTACAGATAGGGGGTGATGTTCATCAAAAGCTCCTAAACCCATAAGCGTGGTCGTTACAGGAAGATTAAATCTTTCTGCTAATTCTTGAATTTGGGCATGAGCATCGGCAGAAATACCACCACCACCGACGTATAATAAAGGTTTAGTAGATTGTTCCAGCAAGTCTAAAGCCGCATTAATCTGGCGAGGATTCCCTCTAAAAGTGGGCTTATATCCAGCTATATGAACTGTTCCTGGCTCAACGGGAACATAATCAAATTCTTCTAAACCAACATCTTTCGGGACATCGATTAAAACAGGACCAGGACGTCCAGTACTAGCAATATGAAAAGCTTCAGCAACAATGCGTGCCATATCTTTAGCTTGTCGCACCACATAGGAGTTTTTGACGATAGGAAGAGTAATGCCAAAAATATCTGTTTCCTGAAACGCGTCAGTACCGATCGCCGCACGAGCAACTTGACCCGTAATCACAACCATTGGAATAGAATCCATATGAGCGGTAGCGATGCCCGTCACTAAATTAGTTGCCCCAGGACCCGATGTCCCAAAGCAGACACCTACTTTGCCTGTTGCCCGAGCATAACCGTCAGCAGCATGGGATGCTCCTTGTTCATGTCTAACCAGAATATGTTGAATTTCCCCTCTAGCTTCTGCTAAATAGAGTTCGTCGTAGATGGGAAGAATAGCTCCGCCAGGATAGCCAAAAATATGTTTCACACCGTGACGGCATAGACTATCGATTAGAGCAAATCCGCCTGTGCGGCGCTCTGGAGAAAAAACCGGACTGTTAGTTTGGGGAATGCTTGTTGAAACCACTAGGTAAACCGTAATACTTGCCTAATATCTATCTTAGAATTTGT
>JBFRWL010000080.1:0-14909 GCA_051439565.1 Prochloraceae cyanobacterium | reverse complement strand
CCTTCGACGACTCCTTGTAATGATGCTAGATACTAAAACTAACGAAGATACAATTACTAAAAACCCTCAACAATTTCGCGAACTAGTTGTAATTGTTGGTGGAGGACCAGCAGGACTTGTTACTGCCTTAATGTTAGCCAAACGCGGTTGGACAAATATTACCGTTTTGGAGAAGCGTCCCTCTGCTGATTATTACGAACCCGACAAGTCTTTTAATTATCTCATTGATGGCAGAGGGCAAAAAATGACTGACTTTCTCGGACTCACCGAGAAATTGTCTAAGATTAGCGTTTCCAATAACGAGTTTCAATTAACAACAATTGAGCCTGACGGAAGAAAAAAAACATCAAAATTGCCGATAATAGATTCAAATCGAAAACCCTCCTATTGGCTACCGCGCAAAGCATTTTTGCAGTTGCTGTATGAAGAAATTGAACAGAACTGGCGTGAGCGCATTGCCGTGTTGTTTAATATTAAGTGCTCCGAGCTTCACAAGACAATCGCTAACGATACAGAAGGAGAAAAAATCGAGATTTTTGCCAGCCAAGAAAACGGCAGTGTTATGAAGTTTGAGCCTACTTTTTTGGTGGGTTGCGATGGTATTAACTCTATTGTCCGCCAGACTTTAAACCAATGGGAGAAATCTAAGTCTGACAGGTTTGAGCTCAAATATCATCCTTCCCCAAGTTCCGGACTGAAATATAAAGTTTTGACCCTACCACCAAATTTCCCCATTGAGCGTAGTGGGACAGAAAAATCTGTTTGCCATCAAGCATATAAAATTAATGGAGCTTTTAGTGGCAAGCGTTTTGTTTCTTTGGGGATATTACCAATAAAAGACCCAGAATCGCCACGTGGGGCTAATATTATTAGATATCCAGACCACGAGGTTTGGAAATTAAAAAATGGGGCACAAGTATACGATTTTCTCGAAAAGGCGTTCCCGCAACTACCCATACGTCAAATAGTTTCTCCTGAAGAAGCCGCTCGATTTGCCGAAAGTGAGGGGGGTTCTTTTCCCCCACCTCAATATTGTTCTGGAGCTCACTTCATCTCAGGATGCGATCGAGCTTTTAGTGCTGGAGTTGTGCTTCTAGGGGATACTATTCATTGCTTTCCTCCAGACATCGGTCAAGGAGTAAACTCCGCATTAGAGGACGTATATGTTCTTAACGAAGCACTTTCTCAAAGCAATGACGACATCTATAGTGCCCTCCCTCTGTACGAATCTTTGCGGTCTTCTGATGTAAAAGCTTTGATTCGTCTGGTCCAAACTACTTACCCTTGGCAATACAATCAAGCGCCTCTCCGCAAGCGACTTTGGAATATCAAGTTTTTGCTCTGGCTGATACTCAGTCGCTTTTTACCATTTCTCTTTAGTCCTCCAACCTTTTTTCTCATCCAAAATCATCAACTTAGCTATAGTGAAATTTTACACAAGGTCAGACGAACCATTCAAAATCTGTACTTATTTGGAGTAGGGATCGCTCTTGCTGTATTGATACTATGCTTTAACCACAACTTCTGAACCCTTTACAGGGTAATTGAGGTTGGTATCGTAACAACTAACGGCTACTTCGTTCAGAATGATAGGGGGTAATGAAATGTTCCGCTTGAGCGATCGAAACCAACATATCTTCTGTTGACTGTTCGTGGCATTTTGCTATCTGAGTGTGCAAAGCGGTGGGAGAACATTCAGACTTACACAATTGGTCCAGATTAGTGGCTGGCATTGCTAGATACAACACATCTCCAGCATTAAGACGAGCATCCAAAAGATTCCAACCATGAACGGTTTGGTTGTTTCTTTCTAAATACAACGGAACAAAATTAGCAAAAGCTGCTGCCTCTTTAATAAGCTTGCCATTCCAAGGATGACCAGGAGTAATCATAGTGGCTAGGGCAACCCAAAGCAAATCCCTAGTAATACCGTTGCCTAAGATTTTTCCTCCTAAAGCAGCAGCGGCAAAGGAAGGAGTAGCAATTTCTCGCGGACAAAGTACAGTTTCAAATTCAAATACCTTCTGTACCGATCGAGCCATTTGGGAACTTTCAATGCGAAGCACTACTGGCAATTTGGGTACCACTGCTTTGGCAGTTAAAGCAATCTCCACGTTGACCATATCCTTGCTGGTGACTGCTATCAGACATTCTGCTCGATCGATATTCGCTGCTTTCAGTGCTCCTGCAAAAGTAGCATTGTCGATAATTACTGGTACGCCTAAAGAACGAGCCGTTTGGAGAAAGCGGTTGCTAGGATTGGATTCTATGGCGACTACTTCATAGCCTAGAGCGTGTAGTTGACGCACAATTTGTAGTCCAACTACTCCTAGTCCGCAAACAATGTAGTGATGGCGGTTGGGAACTCTAGCTGCATCCCAAAACTGTTTCATGCGGCTGCCAAGAATAAAATCGTTAGTTAGGGCATAACAAATACCAATTACTCCCGTCCCTACAATCATCATGATGGCAGTAAAAATTTTAATACTGTCGGGAGCTTGTTCGGCAACTGCCTCCTCTCCTCCAGCACCAGTAATCATGCCTACCGAAAAGTAGAGAGCATCGACCATTGAGGTATGCAAGTTAAAACAAACATAGGTTAAGCTAGCTAGGAAAATGATCGCTAATAGGGCTAGATTAACTAGAACGACAGGGCGAATGAAGTGTTGATGCTGTTGTAGATTGGCGATCGCTTTGAATATTTTTCGCAGTCGATCGCGGTTTCGGTTCCCAATAGTAGGCTTCTCGCCAATAATTAAGCGGTCTCCTAATTCAAATCTTTTTTCATTGATTACTGCCGCCACTAAATTGGAATTACCTTGAGCTGGTAAATAGTGGATCAATATCTGGGAAAGGTTATCCCAGAGTTCGCTCACTTGCTTTCCTAGCCAGGGATGGTTGGCATCGATTGTTTCTTCCCGAATCAGCCAGGTTCGATCAAACAGTTGCAATCGTCCAATTGCTCTATTACCCAAGGCAGCAAAAGTAAAAATGGGGGCAGCGATCGCAGAAACGCTCATGCTTAAGTGGTCGGCAAGAGTGTGGTCTAGACGCTCTCCTAGAGTTTGATTAAACAAACGGTTAACAATCCTCAAGTGAGGATTGAGCAATCGCGCCTGAGCCAAAACTGCTAAGTTCAGAGCATCGTCGTTACTGGCAATTACCAGAGTATGAGCCTCTTCGATTCCTGCCTCCCTGAGAGTCTTTTCCGAGCGCAGGTCACCAATAACAATATTTTCACTTTCCCCAGGAACGAGAAAACGATTAATACCTACTACTGCTACTCCTTGTTCTTTGAGTAAGCTAAAAATTTTATATCCGGTACCACCTAAGCCGCAAACAATAACTTGGGGTTTAATTATTTTTTGGATGAGCATTTTTTATTCCTTACTTCATTTGTCTAAATTTTTCTAAATAAATTTAGATTTTTTCTTGATTTCTTTGTGTGCTTAACTTTGCCTGGTTGTAGTAGTGAATTCTCCTGCCAACTGCCAGAGCTAAAAAATAACCATTATTTGGCTAAATCAAGCTAATTTAGTCTCAAAAAAAAATCTATCAACTTTATTTATCAACGAAATTAATTATCTATAACATTTTCATCTTTAGTTATAAAACAATAGTTGCAATCGTCTTTTGTTATTCGCCATTTATCATTTATACCTAACAAAGCAATTAATACAACTGACGCACATTACTTAAATTTTCTTAAATTTTAAATCTTGAGTCTTAGTATTTGAGTGCAGCTTTTAAGCAGTAACTCTGTTTTGAAATCGTTTAATGAAAAGGCTTTTAGCCACCACAGTTTTTTTTAGGGGGGTGGGGTTCTAGTATTTTTTAGTACTTACTCGATCAGGAGACGGCATGGTAAGAGGAGGGAGAAGTTACGTGTAATTTATATTTCCAATCAATCTTGACGATCGAATAGTGAAAATGTTATTGTTGCTACTAAACAAAACTTCAAAAGTTGTTAGGTTATAAACAACAAAACAATAAAACCTTTATTCTTAGAGTGACTAATCGCCTATTATCCAAACTCTCTTCTAATCGCCTCTAAACATTTGGGATAAATTGGTCGGGAAAAAGATTGTATATCACTTCAAATTAGGCTCTGCTCTCTAGTAGAAAAAACTCAGCATTTGATGGAATTGATAGGTTAGATTGTGCAGTCAATATTTAAACCACAAAGCATTGCCAGTTACAGGTAAATAGCGCAAACAGTTAGTCAATTAAAGAGGTAAAAATGGTAGCAACTGTTAAAAAAAACCAAAAGCGGTTGACGATCCAAAGCCAAGAAATAGCTGCAGATACTACAGCTATTCGTTCTTTAGATTGGGATCGCGATCGCTTTGATATCGAATTTAGCCTAGAAAATGGCACCACTTACAACTCCTATTTAATTGAGGGAGAAAAAACAGCATTAGTCGATACTTCCCACACTAAGTTTCGCCAACTTTACTTAGACAAGCTCACAGAACTAACCGATCTCGCGCAAATAGATTACCTAATTGTTAGCCACACCGAACCAGATCACAGTGGTCTAGTCAAAGAGGTCATCGAACGAGCGCCTAACGTGACAGTGTTAGCCTCAAAAATGGCGATTTTGTTTCTAGAAAACCAGGTTCATCGACCCTTTAAGCGACAAATCGTCAAAAATGGTGACCAAATAGACCTAGGTAAAGGACACCTAATCGAATTCGTCAGCGCTCCTAATCTCCACTGGCCCGACACCATTTTTAGTTACGACAATGGCACTCATAGCCTGTTTAGTTGCGATGGCTTTGGCATGCACTACTGCTCGCAAAGCATCTTTGACGAAGATTTAGCTGTCATAGAAGCAGAATACAAGACTTACTATGATTGTCTGATGGGTCCCAACGCTCGCTCGGTAATGTCTGCCCTCAAGCGCATGGATAAATTAGGACAGATAACAACGATCGCCAACGGTCACGGACCCTTAGTGCGCCACAATCTCCAAGAATTAGTAGGACGCTACCGTCGCTGGAGTCAAACTCAAACCAAAGCAGAGAAATTGGTTGCCGTCTTTTACGCTTCTAATTACGGCTATAGCGATCCCCTCGTTCATGCCATTCTCCAAGGACTGTGTAAAACTGGCGTTAGCGTCGAGGCGATCGACCTCAAAAACACCGATCCCCAAGCAGTACACAAACTAGTCAGCACTGCCAGCGGGGTCATTTTAGGCATGCCTCCAGCTTCAGATGCCAGCGCGATGGCCGCTGTTAATACCGTCTTTGGGGCTGCCAAAGCCAAACAATATCTGGGACTGTTTGAATCTTATGGAGAAGATGAAGAAACCATCGATACAGTATTGAGACAGTTCAAAAATTTAGGCTTGACCCAAGCATTTCCAGCAATTCGTCTGAAGCAAGCACCCACAGAAACTATCTATCAACTTTGCGAAGAAGCGGGTACAGACATGGGGCAATTGCTGACTCGCAAGCGCAGCATCGAGGAGATTAAGTCCATCAATCCCAAACTAGAAAAAGCTCTGGGACGGCTAAGTAGCGGTTTGTATATCCTCACCGCGAGCAAAGGAGAGGTCAAGAGTGGGATGTTAGCCTCTTGGGTAGCAAAAGCTAGCCGCAACCCCATCGGGATCACCGTAGCTGTTGCCAAGGATCGGGCGATCGAATCCTTGATGCAAATAGGCGATCGCTTCGTCCTCAACGTCTTAGAAGAAGGCAACTATCAGGAGTTAATGAAACATTTCCTCAAACGCTTCTCTCCTGGTGCCGATCGCTTCGCCAACCTCAAGACTCAGCCAGCTAGCAACGGTTGCCCCATTCTCGCCGACGCTCTTGCCTATATGGAATGTCAAGTTGAAAGTCGCATGGAATGTAGCGATCACTGGATTGTCTACGCCACAGTCGATGAGGGAAGAGTTTCTAAATCCGACGCTCTAACTGCAGTTCACCATCGTAAAGTAGGTAATCACTATTAGGTGTTAGGTGTTAGGTGTTTCTCCCCACACTCCCCACACTCCCCCTCACCCCTTCTCTGCAAGATAAAAGACAACTTAGTATTTTAAGCAAGTCATGCCACAACTTAAACCAAACGACGTTCAGGTTCTTTCGATCGGTTCGGATACTACTGTCATCAGATCCCGTACTTGGAACCGCCACAAATTTGAAATCGAGTACGCCTTGCAACGGGGTACTACTGCCAATTCCTATTTGATTGAAGCCGATAAAATTGCCCTGTTCGATCCCCCAGGAGAATCTTTTAGCCCAATTTTCCTGAGCAAATTAAAAGAACTGATCGACCCGACCACTATTGATTACGTAATTCTCGGTCACGTCAATCACGATCGCAGCCTTACCCTCAAAGCTTTGCTGGAAATAGCACCCCAGATTACTTTTGTTTGCTCCAATCCAGGCGCGACGATCCTGCGGCGACTAATCGACGATCGAGAACTGAAAATTATCGTAGTGCGAGGTAAAGATACTCTCGATTTAGGGAAAAGTCACAACCTCGAATTTATAGTCACTCCCAATCCTCGTTGGCCAGATCAACTTTGCACCTACGATCCCTGCTCTTACATTCTATTTACCGACAAACTATTTAGTGCCCACCTCTGTCACGACTACGTACTCGACGAAGGTTGGACGACAGTTGAAGAAGATCGCCGCTATTACTTCGATGCGATTATGGCACCTAACGCCGAATATGTAGAAAAGGCGTTAGATAAATTGCAATCCTATCAAGCTAAGCTGTATGCCAGCGGTCACGGGCCTTTAGTATTCTATTCCTTAATGCCTCTGACTGAGTCCTATCGGCAGTGGTGCCAGCAGCAGAAAGCGCAAGAAATTAAGGTAGCTTTGATCTATGCTTCTGCTTATGGCAATACTGCTACCTTAGCCCAGGCGATCGCCCTAGGGATAACCAAAGCAGGTGTAGGGGTAGAGTCGATTAACTGTGAATTTGCCGACCCGACTGAGATTAAGCAAATCGTAGAAGAAGCCGATGGTTTTATCATGGGTTCTCCTACCCTTGGCGGTCACGCACCCACACCAATTCACACTGCCCTCGGTATAGTGCTATCAAATGCTACTAAAACTAAGCTAGCTGGGGTATTTGGTTCCTATGGCTGGAGTGGCGAAGCGATCGATATGTTAGAAACTAAGTTCCGCGATGCGGGTTACAAGTTTGGTTTCGAGCCAATTCGAGTCAAATTTGCCGCTAATGACGTAACTCTAAAATACTGCGAAGAAGCTGGCACCGATTTCGCCCAAGCGCTGAAAAAGGCAAGAAAATCTAAGCAAGCAGTGAGGAATTCCCAAGCTGCACGTGCGGTACAAGCCGTAGAAAGGATAGTTGGTCCCTTATGCGTCCTCACCGCCAAACGAGGAGAAGTTAGTGGGGCGATGTTGGCTGATTGGATTTCTCAAGCTACCTTTTCCCCTCCTGGTTTGACTATTTCTGTCGCCAAGGAAAGAGCGATTGAATCTTTGATGCATATTGGCGACAATTTTGTCTTGAATATCTTGGAAGAAGGCAAACATCAGGAGAAGATCAAGCACTTCATCAAACCCTTTGCGCCAGCAGAAGACCGACTAACCGAACTCAATACCCAAGATGCTAACAATGGCTGTGCGATTCTTACTGATTCGCTAGCTTACCTGGAATGCAAAGTAGAAAATCGCATGGAATGTGGCGACTACTGGTTAGTGTATGCAGTTGTCGAAAATGGTGATGTGCAAAACCCTGATGGGAGTACAGCCGTCCATCATCGCAAGTTAGCGCTCAATTATTAGGGTCTAGCTCGATCTGTGAGATATTCCTACCAGGAAACCCCTAATTTACGACAAGTCTCGTTTAAAGTGTAGATAGGTCAAATTAGAAAATAGGTCAGAGGTAAAAACAAACAGCTAACAGCTAACTCATCTTGAGAAGATTTTTATTCAACCGGATTTGATTATGATAAGTCGGTAACTCGCCGTAGCTTATTGTAAACTGAATAAGTGTTTCAAGAAGATTGCGGTGCGCCTGTTTACAACGATCTCCGGATTGCGCTCTGAATTAGAAAGCCAAGGGCAAAATCAAAAAATCGGTTTGGTTCCTACTATGGGAGCCTTGCATCCCGGTCACTTGAGTTTGATCGAGCGTGCTGTATCCGAAAATGACTTAGTAGTAGTTAGTATTTTTGTCAATCCACTACAATTTGGAGCTAATGAAGATTTAGCTAGCTATCCTCGGCACTTGGAGCGAGATTGCCAACTGTGCGAACAGCTAGGAGTTAAAGTGATTTTTGCGCCTTCAGTAGCAGAATTGTACGGACAAAACTATACTAACTCTACTACTTTGGTGATTCCACCAGCCAAAATGATATCAGTATTATGCGGGCGATTTCGAGAAGGACACTTTGAAGGGGTGGCGACAGTAGTAACTAAACTACTCAATATCGTCCAGCCAACAACTACCTATTTTGGCGAAAAGGACGCTCAGCAATTGGCGATTATTAGGCGTTTGGTGAAAGATTTGAACCTGCCAGTGGAAATTAAGGGTTGTCCAATTGTGCGAGAAGCTTCAGGATTAGCCTATAGTTCTCGTAATCAGTATCTAACCCCAGAGCAAAAAGAACAAGCATCAGTATTATCTCGCAGCTTGTGGGCAGCTCAGGAGACTTTTAAACACGGCGAGTTAGATAGTTATAAGTTGATTGAAATTGTTAAGGGAGAATTAGCGCGGGTTCCCCAGGTGAAGGTAGAGTACGTGGAATTAGTTCATCCTCAGAGATTGATTCCTTTAGAGAAAATTGAAGAAACAGGTTTGTTAGCGATCGCCTGTTATCTAGGTTCTACTCGTTTAATCGATAATGTAGTTTTGCGGCAGCGTCAGCCAATTATCGCAATTGATGGGCCAGCAGGTGCGGGGAAATCAACTGTAACTCGTCGGGTTGCTAAAGCTTTAGGTTTGTTTCATCTCGATACAGGAGCAATGTACCGCGCTGTTACTTGGTTGGTGATGCAAGCGGGAATTCCTCTTGCCGATCGAGGCGCGATCGCTGAATTAGTCTCTCAAGCAACAATAGAGTTAATCCCCGGCAAGTCTTCCCAGGATCCTACTGCCGTTCAAATTAATGGCGAAGACGTAACCGAAGTAATTCGCAGCGCTAAAGTAACTGCTAATGTATCTGCGATCGCCGCCCAAGCAGCAGTCCGCCAGGAATTGGTCAAAGAACAGCAACGCTGGGGCAAACGAGGAGGTATTGTTGTGGAGGGACGGGATATTGGTACTAATGTTTTTCCCCATGCCGAACTCAAAATTTATCTGACTGCTTCAGCAAAAGAAAGAGCAAGGCGACGCTGGCAAGAGTTGCAAAAACAAGGACAGCAAGAGATTAATTTAGAACAGCTAGAACGGGAGATTCAACAGCGAGACGATCTAGATAGCAACCGTGAAATTTCTCCCCTGAAAAAAGCTGACGATGCTATTGAAATTAATACAGATGGTTTGAGCATTGAACAAGTAACGCAGCAAATTATTGACCTTTATTGCAGCAAGTTTTGATCAGCAAAAGTAATGATTCGAGGGTTTGAATCTAAGTATCCCGAACTTTTTTAAGATATTCTTGAAAAAAATTAATCAACGCTAGATGAAGCCTAAAAAAACAAGTTCGGTCGCCAAATTCCGCCTCCGCACTCTTCTGGTGGCCTCATTTGTTGTCCAAATTCTGACGGGTTTGTCACCCCGTCAGGGAACAGACACAAATCTCTGATGCATTGCCTTACGTTTACTTTGCTAACCAGCAAGACGATTTTAGGTTCAGAATTTTACGCAACCAACCAGAGCAAGCTAGAGGCTCTATTTCCTGGCTGCCACCCTATAGCGTTGTGCAAACTAGTTAAGTACAGTTTTAAATCTCAATTCCTTCAAGAAGAAATACCAAGTGTACTTAATAAACCTGAACACCGCTATATATTCCGAGTTGTCAAGGTACAAAACCGTTGATGGTCTGTGGAGGTTAAAATGATTTACTCTCACCCATCAGGTGGTCAACCAACTTGATTATACAACGGTTGAGACCCTTAGGGCGTAAAGGTTTTGTCTCGATAGTTGAGCGGACGTTGCCAACTTTTCGGGCATCGAGCCACTCAAGTTGGCTTGGGGGTATCTCTATCCCAACGCCAAAGCATCGGACGCGACTACTGTGTAGTCTCTAATCGCCCTCGCTTGTTAGGCGTGGGACTTATCTACCCCCAAACCCCCTAAGTTAACTTTCTGATACCTTGCTAAAGCAAGAAGAGGAAAATATTGCTGGTACATATGATATTTGAGATAGAAATGACAGGGAAAACCAGTACCAGTAAAATAGTCTTCATCCCAAGTGCCGTCAGGACGCTGAGTAGAAACTAGGTAGTTAACGCCTCGCTCGATCGCCTCTAAATCTAACGATCCTGTAGCCTCAGCAGCAGCCAACAAGCCAATCAATGCCCAAGCTGTCTGGGATGCGGTACTAACTCCCTGTCCTTTGAGAGAGGGATCGTTGTAGCTGCGGCAAGTTTCGCCCCATCCGCCATCTCGATTTTGACAGCTAACTAACCAAGCTGCACCTCTTGCGATCTCGTTTTTGTGGGTTTTGGGGGCAATTAAGGCTAGTGCAGATAAAACCCCACTGGTCCCATAAATATAGTTAACGCCCCAACGACCGTACCAGCTTCCGTCTGCTTCTTGTTCTTTTTCGAGATAGACGATCGCCCTTGCTACTATATCTTTATCCATCAACAGATTGCACTGACCGAGCATTTCTAGTACCCTTGCAGTAACGTCAGCAGTGTTGGGATCGATCATGGCTTTAAGGTCGCCATAGGGGATAGCATTAAGCCAGTCCTGATCGTTATCGAGATCGAAAGCAGCCCAACCGCCAGCTTTACACTGCATGGTTGCCATCCATTTAACGCAACGGTCGATCGCTGCTTGTTTTAATTGCTCGTCCGGCAGTTTTACGTCATTCAGTCCCATTACTACCACGGCGGAGTCGTCTAAATCGGGATAAAAACGATTCTCAAATTCAAATGCCCAACCGCCGGGTTTTCCTGGTTTATTTTTAACTATCCAGTCGCCGTAGTCGAGAATTTGCTTACTGATTAACCACTCGCCGCTTCTTACTAAGGCTGGATGGTCTGGAGCAATACCTGATTCTACCAAAGCTCGCAAACACCAAGCAGTATCCCAGACAGGAGAAATACACGGTTGAATGCGATAGCTATCTTCTGTTTCGATCGCGAAGTTGTCTACTGCTTGTAGTCCCCGATGTACGATCGGATCGTCAGCATCGTAACCGAGAGCCCGCAATGATAGTAAAGAGTTTAGCATCGCGGGGATAATACCGCCCCAATCTCCGCTTGCTTCTTGCCTTTCGATAACCCATTTTTCTGCAGCTTGCAAACCTTCTTGGCGCAAGGGAACAAGATTGAGATTTTCTGCTAGCTTAAAAGCATTATCTAACCAAAGAAATACGTCCGTCCAATCATTATTGCGGGGTAATTGGTAACGGACGTTGTCGATCCCCTCGGCATAGAGTTCGTCTAGAGTAATGTTGGGTAGGACTTGATAAACGGGCTTTTGGTCGCAGACAATTAACAGAGGAACGGTGCTGCTTCTTGCCCAGCTTGACATTTCATAGATATTAACGGGAAAGTTGTCTGGCAACAACACGATCCAGGGGGGAAGGGAAGGAATACCCCGCCAGTCATAGCAACCAATTAATGCTAGGTGTAATTTTGTAAAGATTCGAGTTTTGCTAATACCGCCTCGTTTTAAGATGAAATTCCGCGCCCGAACTAAGGCTGGATCTGTGGCGGGAACTCCGAGCAAGCGTAGCGCCATATATGCTTCTACAGAGGTACTCAGTTCTCCTCCATCGCCGTAGAATAGTTCCCAGCCGCCGTGTTCTCTTTGTTGCGATCGCAGGTAAGCTTCTACTTTGTGTAAGGGTCTAGTTTTGTCTGTCCCCCAAATTTTATGCAGCAGGACAACTTCTGCGGTAATAGTGACATTAGATTCTAGTTCTGCCCACCAGTAACCATCTGGATATTGAATAGAAAGTAAATGGTTTTGACTAGCTGCAATTGCATCTGCAACTGTGGTGTGAGTTATTTTATTTTGCGTTTGCATTCTATTCCGTTCGACTCCAATCACCCTATCTGTAATACATTAGCAGTTCTTAACAAATTAGCGCTCGTCAATTCCTTCTCGAAGTTTGAAATCCTCGATTGCCTGCACTAGTGCCTCTACAGATGAGGAACCGATCAGATAGATACTGAAAGGTTGTTCGCTAAGATACTGAGCATAGGAGGACTGGAGATAGGAAAAATAATCTCTATTATTGGCTATGTAGTACTCGAAAAAGGCGACAATTATGGCATTGCCATACCGATCGAGTAACTCTGAATCTGGTAACTTAAGCTCCGAAAGAGACTCGATCGCTTTGGTAGCACCAGCATCTAGTATAGAAATATCAATGTGTGTGTGTCCTTCTATTAAGATGAGATACTTGTCTGCTGTGGTGAGCCAAGTAAAGGAGCGTACCTGTTCTAATACTGCTGGGGTAGCTGGATCTCGACTACCTGCACCAATAACGACCGGAATTTCAATTTGACTTAGACCCTTTGCCCCAAAGATAGTGCTATTGACCGGATTAGCTATGAGGATTACTTTAACTCGTCGATCGCGGAAATTATAATTTTGGCGTGGTAGTTTTAAAGCTCGACACTGAACCAGTAAAGATAAATTCGGATCCCAAATTACCTTCTGGCAGTCTTGTTCTAGTTGCTCGAAATTAATCTGAGCGCCTGCTATTGCTAGAGCAGTATAACCGCCGAAAGAATGACCCATTACCCCCACTGATTCTAGATCGAGCCTTTCTTCAAACTCAGTTTCATTGCGCCTTTCTAGTTCATCTAAGACATAACTAATGTCTAATGGTCGATCGATAAATTCGTTGAGTTTGAATACTTCTTGAGAATAACCTTGAAGCATTTCTTGCAATTGGTTAAAATTGCTTCCTGGATGCTGGGGAACTGCAACCAAATAGCCATAGGAAGCTAGATGTTTCCCGCGTTTTTCAAAGTAGTCGGAGTCGGTAGCTAAACCGTGAGATGCTATCACTACCGGAGTTTTTCCCGGTCTCCATTTTTTGGGTTTATAGATATCAACTTTAAACTTGCGCTGGCGGCTCTTGTCGTGTAAGGCAATAGTTTGTTTGATGTAGCCATATTTGCCAGTTAGCCTGAGATCGGGTAATTTCGAGAAGTCAACTGATGTAGAGTTAGCGGCTTCAACTGACGACAACTCTGTCATTTGTGCTACCATCCATTCCGTTCCTTTAACCAGAAGTTCCACCAACCTTGCCACCTCAAGAATGCGATCAGTGTTCAGCTCGATATCGGTCGGAAATTGGCGCAGAAAATTAAGCAGAGTCAGACCTTCACTGTCGAAAGCAGCTTTACCTAGAGCCGCTCTAATCGCGTATTTGCCATTGCGTCCGCCAGGAATATTAATTAAATTTCCGATTTGGTTCAACAGCTCTTCTCCCAGAGGAGTACGGAAAAAGCGATAAAGTTGAACTGGATTGACCTCCTGACGGTTGACCAGAACCTGGCGAAACTTAGCTTGAGCTTCTGGCTCAACTCGGCTGAGGTAGAAGTCTAGTTCACTGTTAATCTTGCCTTCTTTGGCAAAAAGTTCCAGAGAATCTACCTCAATTGAGAAACCTAGAGGACCGTAATAAAAGTAAATTGTTTGTGCTGCATTGACGGGAATAACACTGAAAATAGCAGGGATTGTGCCCAGTGCCAGGGAGCGAATCCAGCGCTGCCAGAAAAATCCCCTAGGTCTAGGAGAATTTTTTAACTGTTTGCGAGATATTTTTCTTGCCATACAATTTAAGATCTTATGCTCTCAGTGTTTGAAACATAAGACAAAAATCACATAAAAGCATATCGTTAAGACAAGGCAGGAGTAAAGTTAAGGGTTTATTTATACTTGTTGACACCATACTGTTTATTTAAGTAGGTGGGCATAACTTAATCTACAACCCAAATTGGGATTTCTCTTCTGTTGCTTCCCGTTCCCTGTTCCCTCTCTCAACCATTTTCTAATTAATTTAACCGACCTACTTATGTGCAACTACTTATCAATATAGCGATCATCAATATTTTCAAATCCTTCTTGAGCGATAAAGTCTTCGATCGCCTGCTCTAGTGCCTCTACAGATGAATCTCCTATCAGATAGAAAGGGAAGGGTTCTTCACTAAGATACTGAGCATAAGAGGACTGGAGATAGGGAAGATAATCTGGATTATTGGCAATATAGTACTCTAAAAATGCTGTACTAATAGCTTTACCGTACTTGTGGAATAATTCTGGCTCTAGCAACTCCAGCTTCGGCAGAGACTCGATCGCCTCTGTAGCGCCAGCATCTAGTTGAGAAATGTCAACGTGTGCTTGTCCTTTCAATAAAGCTAGATACCGATCGGATGTGGTGAGAAAAGTGAAAGGACGTATCTGTTCTATTGCTGCTGGGGTAGCTGGATCTAGTTCGCCTGCACCAATGAAGATGGGGATTTGAATTTTGCTTAGACCCTTGACCCCGAAGATACTGCTAGTGACTGGATTTAATACCATTACTGCCTTGACCCGTCGATCGCGAAAATCATAAGTTTGGTGCGGCAAGTTTAAAGCTCGACACTGAAGCAGTAAAGACAAATTCGGATCCCAAATTATCTTGTCGCAGTCTTGTTCCAATTGCTCGAAATTAATTTGAGCACCTGCCATTGCTAAAGCAGTAAAACCGCCAAAAGAATGACCTATAACCCCCACAGCTACCAGATAGAGTCATCCTTCAAATACAAGGTCATTAAGCCTATCTAGTTCATCTAAGACATAAC
>JBFRWL010000079.1:0-13114 GCA_051439565.1 Prochloraceae cyanobacterium | reverse complement strand
CCTATCGTCCTAGTTGTTCGCAGCCTAATGGGAAAAGCTCAATTCAATAAGCTTCGCGGTAAGGCTATTGCTCTCCACTCTCAGGTAATAACTAATGTTTGCAATCGCTTTGGCATCGAGCGCACTACCAGACAGAACCTGATCAGAACTGCTCGCGACAATGGTAAAAAGTTAGGTTTCCTCGCCTAAGTCCCATTGAGTAATACGCTTATTCAATTTTTATGCCTAACTGTTAACAAAAACTTTTACGACAGATTTTTTTGTCATTAGCATCGATTTCTCCTAGTATTTACCTCGGTTTGATAACCGAGGTTTTTTGTCTGCGTTGCAAATCGGGCGATCGCGCTTACGCAATCGGAAAAATGGTCAGTTTCATGTCCGATATGTGGTATTTGTGGGGTACGTGGCAATACTTCTCGGATAAGCACTATTCTTTCTCCCCCTGAGAAAGTGCAGAATGTGGGTGTAAGTTCCGCTATTAAATTAATTGGTAGCTAAATGTTGGCTGTGGGAACTATAGAACTGAAGATCAAAATCTCTAAGATTAAAATAAAGAAAAGAGGAAAACAGCTCTAATAGCTGTTCTCACTGGAGTAGATTACACCTGTGAATGCTAAGGGAATGAGGACTGAAGATCACGAGGATGGAGAAGTAATTTTATCTCCCTTATCTCCCGTCTCTCTAATCCCGCACTCCACTAATCAATTCGACCGCTCGACCTTATTTTCATAGGAGAATTTCCAGTATTTAAGACGTTTTTGCCAAGATTTGCGGAAAAACCAACTAATGAGTCATCCCACCCGAATTTTCCTCGCCCATGCCAGCGAAGATACAGAACAAGTACTAGAGCTATACGATCGCCTAGCGGAACAAGGCTATCAGTCCTGGCTAGAGGTTAAAGAGCTTCTAGCTGGGCAAGACTGGCGAGTAGAAATCCCTAAAGCGATCGACAATAGTGAGTTTCTCATTCTTTGCCTTTCACAAACATCTGTAAAAAAACAGAGATATCGGGAGCAAAAGTTACTGCTGGCTTTGAATCAGTACGCCCAAAAGACACTGGGGACAATTTTGCTCGTTCCGATCAAGTTGGATAATTGCCAAGTTCCTGATTGGGAACTACCGCAACTAGGCGTGAATCTTCAGGATATTAAGTGGTTAAATTATTGGCAAGCGGATGGATTTAAGCAGTTAGTCAAGGCGATCGAGAATCAAAAAGCGAATGTAGAAGCTCCCTCGCCAGTCGAAAAAGATGAATTGCAAGAATCGCAAGTATCTGAAGCTCAGTCCCCATTACCAAGCAACTTCTATATCGAGTCTTCCCAGCCGACTCAATCCCCAAAACCGCCTCAATTAATTCCTTACCAAGGCGCTACTCACTTTGTCGGTAGAGAAGAAGGACTAGAAATTCTACACCAAGAATTAACCAGTACTGAGGAGTTAACAGTTTTTGCTCTGACTGGAATGGCTGGGGTGGGTAAAACAGAGTTAGCAATTCAATATGCACTGCGATATCGGGATGACTATCCTGGCGGTATCTATTGGTTAAATGTAAGAGATACTGGTTTGGCGGCAGAGATTTTACAGTTTGCCCAATTGAAGATGTCACTGGAAATACCGCAAGAGTTTCAAGGAAGGCGGCTTAGTCTTCCCGAACAATTTGAGTGGTTCTGGGATAACTGGCAACCGCCACAAGAAAGAGTGTTGATCGTACTAGATGACGTTACCGAGTTAGAAAATGTTCGAGGACTTCTACCTAAAAATAATTGCTTTCGGATCTTAATTACTACGGAGTTGCCTGAATTAGGTCCAGACTTGATCGCACAAATCTCTCTCGGCGTACTCTCCCCAGAGAATGCTTTGCAGCTTTTGGGTAAGTTGTTGGCAGATGGCGAGGTACGAATAGAACAAGACAAACAAAAGGCATCTGATTTGTGTGAGTGGTTGGGTTATTTGCCTCTGGGATTGCAGTTAGTAGGTAGCTATTTGGCAGAAAACCCCCATTTGTCTCTAGCTCAGATGTTAGATAGCCTGAAAGAGCAGGAGTTATACGAAAAGCAACTTCCTGACTCTAAAGCAAGTGACTCAAATTTAAACACAGCAAGGCAAAGGGTTAAAGCCGCATTTAAATTAAGCTGGGAAAAACTCGACACCACTACTCAGCACTTAGGTCAATTATTGAGCTTGTTTGCATCGAATCCATTTCAGTGGCAATGGTTACAGGGTGCTACTCAGATCCTAGATTATCAGAGCGATCGAGTTGATCGCGCCAAAAAACAACTCTACAGGGGGCATTTTATAGAACGAGTCGAACAGCAACAAGATAGCTATAAGGTACATCCTTTAATTCGAGAGTTTTTGCAAGAGGAATTAGCAGCATCGGAACAAGCAGAACAGTTGAAACAGGCGTTTACAGTATCGATAGCTGCAATTGGCAAAATTCCCGACAATCCTACTCTTCAGGATATCGAGTCAGGTAAAAATGCTATCGCTCATTTGCAAGAAGTTGCTCGCAATTTGACGAATGCGATCGCAGATGAAAATTTATTGGAGTTATTCACTCAAATAGTTCATTTTTATAAAGAACAAAGACTTTATATACTAGCAAGAGATTGGGATAAGCAGTGTTTATCAGTAGTCAAAGAACGTTTGGGAAGCGAACATCCCGATTATGCTATCTGTCTCAACAATCTGGCATATATCTACTATTTTCAAGGACGCTACGAACAAGCCGAACCCCTCTATCTAGAAGCATATGAACTGAGAAAACGTATTTTGGGAGAAGAAGATCCCCATGTTGCTAACTCTCTCAACAATCTGGCAGAACTCTACAAAAATCAAGGACGCTACGATCAAGCCGAACCTCTTTACCTACAGGCACACGAAATGTATCAACGCCTTTTAGGAAAAGAACATCTCCATGTTACTAGCTGTCTCAACAATTTGGCAGAACTCTACCACTCTCAAGGAAATTACGAGCAAGCCGAATCTCTCTACCTACAGGCATACGAACAGTATCAACGCCTTCTAGGAAAAGAACACCCCTATGTTGCTAGCTGTCTTAACAATTTGGCAGAACTCTACCACTCTCAAGGACATTATGATCAAGCCGAACCGCTCTATCAACAAGTATATGAACTGACTAAACTCATCTTAGGGGAAAAACATCCCTCTGTTGTCACCTCTCTCAACAACTTGGCAGGACTCTACCATTCTCAAGGACGCTACGATCGAGCCGAACCTCTCTACCTACAGGCATACGAACTCACGAAACATACCCTGGGAGAAAAACACCCCAAATATGCCAACTCTCTCAATAATCTGGCATATATCTACCATTCTCAAGGACGCTACCAACAAGCCGAACCTCTCTATCTACAGGCTTTAGACTTATATAAGTACCTTTTAGGGGAAGAACATCCCTCCGTTGGTCAAACTCTCAATAATTTAGCTCAACTCTACTACTCTCAAGGACGTTACCAGCAAGCCGAACCTCTCTATCTACAGACTTTAGAAATTTTAGAGAAAACATCAAGAAAAGATAGCCCCGATTTTGCCAGCACTCTTGACAATTTAGCTCAACTCTATCACTCTCAAGGAAATTACGAGCAAGCCAAATCTCTGTATCTACAGGCATATGAACGAAGAAAAAGTATTTTGGGCGAAGAACACCCCGACGTGGCTCAAAGTCTCAACAATCTGGCAGGACTCTACAAATCTCAGGGAATTTACGAGCAAGCCGAACCTCTCTATAGACAGGCTTTAGAACTGTATAAACGCATTTTGGGCAACAACCACCCCTCTGTTGCCACCTCTTTGAATAACCTAGCATTACTCTACCACTCTCAAGGAAGCTACCGCCGGGCTGTACCTCTCTATCGAAAAGCATGTGAACTAACTAAACGCATCTTGGGCGAAAATCACCCTTCTGTTGCCACCTCGCTGAATAATCTGGCATTACTCTACCACTCTCAAAGACGCTATCAACAAGCACAACCTCTCTATCTAGAGGCGTTAAAGATTGCTGAAAAAACACTAGGTCATAATCATCCTAAAACTATCATTTTTAGGCAAAATCTTGACTTATTGCGCCAGGAACAGGAAACAACATAAGTTTTCGACTTATTAAGCCAACCCTACTTCAAAAGCTAAGTTATGCTTCGAGCTTAGTCGAGATAGTCAATCCAAGACTACATCGTTCTCCCTCAGTCCCTGCCATGCTTCTAGTAAATCTTGGTGAACTGACTTAGATGCCGCCACAATTAGCCCTGGTTGACTATAATCCTGACATTCTGAAAGGGGAGGTGGAGTAGAACCTTCCAAAGTAGTTACCAGACAGCCTGCCTCTTTAGCTAAGAACGCCAGTGCTGCTCCATCGATAAATTTTCCGGCTTGAATTACTGCTCCAGCCAGGTCGCCGCTGAGGATGCCATTGAGGTTAGGAATTTGCGTTTGTGCAGAATAACGATTAGCTACGTCTATTACTTCGTACTCTTGACTCAGTGATGATGTCAGCGCACTCATACCCCATCCCAATAACACTCTCGGTTCTGTTGAGGCAATTTCTAAAGGACTACAAGCGTCTAAATCTAACTCCAACTTACCTTGGAAGGCACCTTCACCCCGCAGGGCATAGAAATAAACCTGTTCGGCGGGAGAGATTGCCAATACTGCTTCAAAGTCATCGGTATTGAGAATACTGAGAATAATTTGATAGTTAGCATGTCCATCGAGATAGAATTGAGTTCCATCAATGGGATCTAGGGTAACTAAATAATCTCCCGGTTCTCCCAGAGCTATACCACGAAAATATTTGGTATTGCTAGAAAGTTGATGTTCTTCACCGTAAAAGCGAAGATGGGGAAAAGTTCCTAACAGGACTACTTCCACTAGATTCTGAATCGCCAAATCTGCATCAGTTAAAGCCGCAGCAAAAAAGTTCTCTCCCTGCTCTTTAGCTGGTAGTACCCCAATTCGAGGTTGAATTTCACGAGCATAGGCTGCTGCCATTTTCAGATAAGGCAGTAAAGTCCTCAAAATTAAGCGGGGGGTTGGGTTTGATGACATGAAGCTAAATTCCTGATTCTCAAAATAGTCAGCCACAGTGTGACTAACTATTTTGGTGGTCTATATATCGGTAGATATGCCCATGTTATTCTCTGATGGTTAAGAGAAACATAACTTAACGTTAATCACCGATTTTAATCTAGCTTTTATATTTCACCGAGCAGCCGTAAGGCTGAGTTACAGTCATTTCTACAGGTCGATTGTTGAGGACACTATCTAAAGCTGCACTGACGTAATTATTTGCTGTTTTCACATCGGCGTTATTTGTGGTGGGTTTGTCGTCGATCGCCCCCATGTATCTGAGTACTCCATCTGTATCAATTACATACATATGGGGAGTGGTACGGGCATTATAAAGACGACCGATATTACCTTCTGAATCCAAAATTACTGCCGTTGGACTAGCATCGCGATTCTTGGTTAACTGGTTAGCTTGAGTATCGGAGACGTAGCCTTGGGCTTTGGGAGCAGAAGAAATAATCGATAACCAGACTATGTCTTTACTAGTTGCTTCCTTCTGTAACTTCTGCATATTTTTGCTTTCATAATGCTTTTTCACAAAAGGACATTGATGATTAGTCCATTCTAAAACTACCACCTTACCTTGAAAGTCGCTCAGCTTGTGAGATACGCCATTACTATCCACCCCAGTAAAATCTGGGGCCATCTCATCAATGCGAGCCTGATTTGACCTTTGAGCGACGGTAGAAGTTTTACTGGCGTTAGAGGTCTCCTCTTGATTTTCAACTGGTTTCTCACAGCCAGTAACAACTAAGGAGATAGCAATTAGTCCGCCGAGAGCAATTTTCTTCAACTTGTCTTTTTGGAGAAGCTTGTTCATAGTTATTCCTCAAACCATTTCAGTGTTGTTATAGATCTTTGATAATGTTTTGTACTTTATCTGGAGTTAAAATCTGAGGCAGCACGAGTGGCTGCTCGGATTTTGAGGGATATAGTACGTAAAGGGGTACGCCACTGCGTCCGAAAGATTCTAAAGCTTTGGTAATAGTCCGATCGCGATTGGTCCAATCCCCTTTGAGCAAGGCGACATTTTTCGATTCAAAAGCAGCGATCGTCTCTGGTTGGTTGAGAGCAACTCGCTCGTTTACCAAACAGGTGATACACCAAGAAGCTGAAAAGTTGACAAATACATTCCTCCCTGACTGACGTAATTTTGCTAGGCGATCGACACTATATGCTTCCCAAGCTATACCCTGAGTTGGATTGCTAACCAAGTCAGTGGAAATAGCCCTCGGCAGTTGGGCTACACTAAGGGCAAATCCCAATACTGCTAAGGCTGCGAATGTTCCCAGGCGCCGTCCTAGAGTGGAAACTAGGCGGGTTTTTTGGTACAGCCAAGCGGCAAAAGCAATGGAGATCAGTCCGGTTAACCCTGCTGCTAAACCTGTCGTTCCAGCTTGCTGCGCTAACACCCAGATTAACCAGGCGGTAGCTGCATACATGGGAAAGGCTAGCAGTTGTTGAAAGGTTTCCATCCACGCCCCTGGTTTGGGGAGAAGCTGCTGTAATTTGGGCGTAAGGCTAATGGCTACATAGGGTAGCACCAGTCCTAAACCCAAAAACTCAAAAATGGCGATCGCGATTAGAGGCGGTTGAGTTAAGGCTACCCCAATAGCTGTTGCCATAAAAGGTGCCGTACAGGGAGTAGCTACCACAGTGGCAAAAACTCCGGTAAAAAACTCTCCTCCATATCCTTCTTTTGCCGCTAATCCCTGTCCAATTCCCATCAGAGAAGCCCCAAAGATAAAAACCCCCGACAAACTCAAGCCGACGGCGAACATCAGGTATGCCATTAGGGTAACAAATATAGGCGATTGCAGTTGGAATCCCCACCCCACCTGCACTCCCAGCGATCGCAATACTAACAGTACCCCCACTATGACCGTAAAACTAGCCAAAACCCCAGCGGTAAAAGCAAGGGATTGTAAAGCTACTTGCTGTCGGCTTTTTTGGGATTTTTGTACGATATTTAGTGCCTTTAACGAGAGTACGGGGAAGACACAGGGCATTAAATTCAACACTATCCCTCCCAGCAAGGCTAAAAGAAGGATTCTCCCAATAGGAAGATTAGATGGGGATATTGATGCAGTTGTTTCCCCTGCGATCGCCCTCGCTTGAATGGCGAATGCTTGTGCTACTGTTTGCTTATCCAGCACCTCTTGGATTACTAGCACTCCGCTAACTTGCTCTAATTGGCTAGTAAGATATCCTGGCTGCAACCTTAGAGATAATCCTTTTGCATCAAATACAGCTTCTTGAGGCGCAGCGTTAGTTATTACGCCATCTCGATCAGGGAAAAATACTACTTGCTCGATTTGAGCTTTTTGCATTTCAGGTGCTTCAAAGCGCAATACCAATTCCTCTTCCTCTATGCTGGCTGTAACCGACCACGGTGCAGTTTTTGGCAAAGCTTGACGAGTTGCCTCAAAAGCATCTACCCATTTCTGGTTAGTTTCAGCAGAGGTGTTGGTGACTGGTAAAGTTAGATTGAGAGTAGCTTTCTCAGGAATACATTCTACTTGACAAACCAGCCAATCTGTATTGGCTATAAGTTTGACAGAATTATTAGTGGTGAGATTAGCTGGAGGCGTTAATTCGATCGGTAGAGTAACTTCATCCTCGTAGCCAAAATTTACCAACGGACCTATGGGAAAGCGTTTTGGATAGGGCCAAACTATATCTCCAGCACTAAATCCATTTGGGAGCTGCCAATCTATTGTAGCTGCCATCCCAGAATCTCCAGGATTGCGCCAATAGATGTGCCAACCTTCTCGAATTTTGAAGTGTAAAGCGACCCAAAAAGGTACGCCTGGCTGAATATTTTCTACTTCACTGATTAACTGTACCTGAACATTCTCAGTTTGAACTGGACTTGCCCAGGCTGAAGTAGTAGGTGAGAAAATTACACATAAACTGAGAGCGAGCGCTGCGATCGAGTTAAATAGTTGCTTATACATTTGGAGACCAATTTCTAACGCTCCTCTTGTACCCTAAGGGTAGCGCTCTTAATGAAATAATTAAAGTCTTAATGAGAATAGAACCAAAGGAACAATCATCCTCTGGCTGCTATTTTTAGCTCCGAATATCCTAAAAACTGTTCTAAGTATTAATTTTTCACAGAAATATGAAATCAAGATGAAATCGAATAAGTTTAAATTATCAACCTGGTCAAACTTAGGTTTTGTCAGAGGCAATTTCTCTAGAAGTTGGAAGCCTGTATCAAGGAGCGCAGGTAGTTGACAAGCAGTAAAGACGCACTTGAGCGATTCGAGCGCGAATCGCTTAGGGTGCGCCTCTCGATTATTCACTGATTACAGAAGCTACCAGTTGAGCTTCGAGCCAGAGTTGATAAAGTAGGAACTCAGCGCGATCGCTTAGAGAACAGGTAAAAATACCTTCCTCACTATCTAGATTTGAGCTTAACCAAGTACCTTGCAGGCTAACTTCTACACATTCAGCATCGCAGGGAGAAATAGCCATGATCTCGGCATTTTCTCGCTCTAGAGCCTCTAAATCAGTTAGAGCAGGTAAGTTTGCTGGTAGCAAGAAGGAGGCAGTACTAGGTTCAACATGAAAGCTGGTAGCCGCTCGCAGACAGAGAATTACTCGTGCTGTCACCCAATCTTCCAGAGATTGAGTCAGACGCTCTAAGTGAAAGCCATTTTCAGTGTAAGTTAGTTTCAACATCAGTTTTATATCTCCACTTCTGAGTTAACAAATTCAGATTGCTGCTGGTGCCAAAACTGTTCGGCGAAAGCAATAGCTGGATGAATTGGGGCTTTTGGCTTGGTTTTGAGTGACATTCCTGCTTGTTGGGGAGTACGATCGCCCTTGCGGGAATTACAAGCCTCACAAGCTATTACTACGTTTTCCCAACTGTGTTTTCCGCTTTTTGATAAAGGAATTACGTGATCTATTGTTAGCCGCTTTTTACTACCACAGTATTGGCATTGGTGCTTGTCGCGTCTTAAAACTTCTCGTCGATTAACAGGAGGAACTTTCCATACTCGCTCAGTGGAATTAATTTTCAGGCGGATCTGAGCTGGTACTTGCACGATCGTGCTGGGGGAGCGAAATTCCCAAGTAGTACCAACAAGAAAATATAGGGGTTCGGCTTTACCTGTCAGTAACAGGACAATGGCTCGCCTGATATTTATCCGATTAATCGGGAGATAGTTTTGTGATAACACCACTACCGAGCGACTGAATATTTCAGTTGTCCCGATCACGCAGCGCCTCGGTGAAGCCGAGATCGCCGCTTCACTTTTTCTCAGCCGTTGGCTCTTGACAAAACAAGTATTTGTTTGTTCCACAACGCGTCTGACTCCCTGATAATTGGCTAGTAAAAAACCCCCGCTTCTCTTTGTCTGAAGCGGGGGTTAAGAACATTGGTATGGTTCTGGTTTCTATATAGGTACAGTTTTTCTCGCTCTGCACCTCCCGCTTTCTCTGGTTGTAAGTAGTTCCATAAAACTTGGGCATACGCCGTAATTATGGTGATAACCTAGATCATCCTGACTTGCCTGTGATTGAAGTTCTATCCAACTAAGTTTGCTTCTATCGTTCCCCAAACATAAAAATTGCCCAAAGATCGCCACCAATTTCTCGTCGCCAAAGTGGCGGCGCGAGGCAATTTTGGGTTTTGAGATCGGGAATAGAAGGCTCACAGAATTTTTTAACCGTTTTCAAGAGGTCTTTTTTATACTACACTGATGTTACCCAGTTGTCTAGTATTTTGGAGGAAAAAATTATGCGGACTTTAAGTCGCACTTCAACAACGGAAATGGAAGTTACCAGCATCCGCTTAGAAAGAAGCCTTAAAGACAAGCTAAAAGAGCTATCTGGTAACCAAGGATATCAAGCTCTGATTAGGGATATTCTCTGGAACTACGTCCAACAGAAATCTGGCGATTATCGACCTCAATTTTCTAAAGCAGATATTCGAGCTACCATTGAGGCAACGGCGAGGAAAGATGAAAGCTGTGTTCTGACAGGTAAGCTGATTCAAGAAAATGAGCCAATGTTATTGGGTTTAACTATCCACGGCGACTTAGTACCTTTGAGTTTAGGGAGTATAGTCAATTAGGGATTAGCTGTTGGCGAGCGGGGACCCCCTAAATTGTGGTAGCTAGGGGAATATTAATTGTGAGCGAATGTCAAGAAGATAAGAAATTGACACTTTCTGGGTATAGTTTCCTTTATCCTCGATCGCCAGCTACCACCACTAGATTTGAACTGAGGTAAACTGAAATCAAGCATTCTCTAGCAATCCTAAATAATTCATGAAATTTCCCTGGATTGTGCGTCATTTGTTCCCAGTCCAATGTTTGTACCCATGACAACGAATTAAGCTAGTTATTAACCAGCAACGCTTAGGAGTAACTGATCAAGATGACACAAGCAACACAGTCTCAACAACAAGGGATTCTAGTTTCAGAAGCAGCTCTCAAACACGTTCTCAAGCTGCGAGAACAACAAGCAAAAGACCTGTGCCTGCGGGTAGGTGTCCGCCAGGGAGGTTGTTCTGGTATGTCTTACATGATGGACTTTGAAGAACCTAAAAATATTAGCGATAATGATCAAGTTTTTGATTATAACGGCTTTAAAATAGTTTGCGATCGCAAAAGTTTGCTCTACCTATATGGTCTGCAACTAGACTATAGCGATGCCATGATTGGTGGC
Organism: Prochloraceae cyanobacterium; assembly: GCA_051439565.1. GTDB lineage: Bacteria > Cyanobacteriota > Cyanobacteriia > Cyanobacteriales > JBFRWL01 > JBFRWL01. The sequence goes on along the minus strand of JBFRWL010000079.1, from coordinate 2,347 downwards.
GGCTTCCAATTTACTAATCCCAATGCTAATCAAACCTGTGGCTGCGGCAAGTCCTTTGGCGTTTAAATGAAGGCAGTAGGCAGTAGCCACAGGGCAGAAGGTAATGTAATGAATAGGAGACATAAACTCCTACTCATTCATTTTTGTTGAAGCTAAGGGCGATCGGGTCGAGCAATACTAAGCTGTCTCGATCTCCTTGTAATAAAATTTAATAATTAAACGAAAGAAAAAATTTGATGAGTGAATCAGTTACTTCTCTGTTAGAGAGTGCGTTAGAACGTTACAAAGCTGGTGAAGAACCACAAAAACTCATTCCTACGTTCAAAAACATATGCGATCGCGCCCCCAAAAACTCGATTTCTTGGACTTGTTTGGCGTGGCTGTACTTATTAACAGACAAGCCCGATCGCGCCCTCAAAGCTGCGCAAAAAAGCGTTAAACTAGCTCCTAGAGACCCTCAATCTAGAATTAATCTGGCACTAGCGATGTTAGATGTGGGCAAAACTGGCGTTCGCCAACACGTTGAAGTCGCGCAACAGAGTATAGCACTTGACTCTCAACTGCGCAGTGAAGTGCAAGAAAATATAGAAGACGGGTTAAACAAAAAGCCTGACTGGAAAAGCTTACAGCGGGTCAAAAGTTGGTTAATTGATATTTAAGATGGAAATTTCCCAGACATTATTAATTGGTCTGAAAGCAGAAGATTTTCGCCATCCTCTTGACTTTCAAGCCACCCAAGCCTTAAAACAACTGCCAGGACTAGATGTGGCAATACGCAGTCTACTTGGTCCAGTAGCGGAACAATTTTTTTATCTCAACAATATTGCTTCTAGCGTTCTAGTAGGAGAAAAGCAACTACCTGACCTACATAAGCTGCTGTTAGATGCTTGTAAAACTCTCGATGTAGAACCGCCTCAGCTATACGTACAGCAAAATCCTGTCCCTAACGCCTATACCTTTGCTATGCGTGGCAAACAACCATTTATGGTGATCCATACATCTTTGATCGAGATATTAACACCCGAAGAAATTCAGGCGGTTATTGCCCACGAACTAGGTCATCTCAAGTGCGAACACGGAGTTTACTTAACTCTCGCCAATATTTTAGTTTTAGCTACTAATTTACTTCCTACCTGGGGAACGCTAATTGCGCAATCTTTACAGGAGAGAATACTAGAATGGCAAAGGTGTGCCGAATTTAGTTGCGATCGCGCCGCGCTGCTAGCAACCCAAAACCCCAAAGTCGTAATGTCAGTTTTAATGAAACTCGCAGGCGGTTCTCCTACTCTTGCTCCTCAGTTAAATTTAGATGCCTTTATCGACCAAGCTAGGGCTTACGATGCTATTAGCCAAACTGAGTTAGGGGAAATGCTCAAAGCAGTGCAAACAGCCCAACTAACTCATCCCGTTCCCGTCCTCCGCGCCAGAGAAGTCGATCGCTGGTCTAGTTCCCAAGAATACCAAAACTTGTTGCAAAGTCGCCAAAAAGAGTATAATCAAAAAGCATTGAATCAGGGCGGATGGCGAAATTGGTAGACGCACCACACTCAAAATGTGGCGGCTTCGGCCGTGAGAGTTCGAGTCTCTCTCTGCCCACTGTGTGATTAAACAAGACTTAGCAATTTTGGCTCTTGGTTAGCTAGAAATGGTCGTTTCAGCCTAAGCCATAAGCTGCGAAAGCCTAATTCTTTCCTTCAGATAGACTCGCTATAGTTTAATTCCTAATACTTGTGTATAACTTCCTCTCGCCTGAGTAACGCCAATAGTACGCTCGGAAGATTCAATCATAGGTCGTCGCAAACTGACTACAATAAACTGAGCTTGCTGTGCTTGCTTGACAATCATTTTTGCCAATCTCTCTACATTAGCACCGTCCAAAAACATATCAACTTCGTCAAAGGCGTAGAAGGGAGAAGGACGGTATCTTTGCAGCGCAAAAATAAAACTAAGTGCGGTTAATGATTTCTCTCCCCCTGACATTGAACTTAAGCGTTGTACGGGTTTTCCTTTGGGATGAGCAATCAAATTAAGACCGCCATTAAAGGGATTGTTATCATCATCTAATTGCAAGCAACCATCTCCCTCTGAGAGGGAAGCAAAGATATGTTGAAAGTTTTCATTGACTGCATCAAAGGCTTCTTTAAAAGCTCTCAAACGTAAGGTAGTAAATTTTTCTATTCTCAGCAATAATTCTGTTCTTTCTGCTGCTAAAGTTTTTAGTTTCTCAGAAAGTTCCTCAAGTCGCAACTGATTCCGTTCGTATTCTTCTAAAGCCAGCATATTTACTGGTTCCATAGCTTGTAAGCGCTTTTGAGCTTGGCGAATTTCTTTTTGTAATTGTTCTAAT
>JBFRWL010000078.1:0-9465 GCA_051439565.1 Prochloraceae cyanobacterium | reverse complement strand
GGTTTGAACTCCTAGTTTGCTGTGAAATATACTATACATCTGGTGTGAATTAAAAATGCTTCTTGTTTCATCAGGGTTTTGAGATTCTTCCAAAATCACTATTTTGAATTTGTTAACGGATAATAGCTCTTGCTTTTTTTCTATTGAAGGTTTTCATGGCAGGATATTACCTAATCACCTTCCTAAAAATAAAGATCAAGAAACTTATTCCACTAGTGACAGACTAATTATCTTCGCAATTCTGTAGTACAAGCCGATTGATTACCTGCGCAATAGTCAGGAATCTAGATTGAGAAGTTTCGTGTCGATTCTGTAATTTTATCAGAGCATCCTCAATACTTCGATTGTTTGGTAGTTCCAATGTTGATAATTTCTCTCCTAGGCGAATAGTTATGCTGTGAGGGTTGAGCGTTGGTTCAGATGGGATCTCAGAGGAAAGGTCTGCAAAATTTTGATCGAACAGAATATTGGAAAGCGTTACTAAATCCTGTCGATCTAATTTGCCTGTTTGATGGGGAGGTGAGACAGTATCATTTATAAAACGGGTAGCTTGGCAGTTACCATTAGGGAGAATTGTCCAAGATATTCCAGAAATCCCTACAAAGCCCATCTGCCCGTCTTGAAACTCCAACTCCGCGATCAGTTCCCCCTCTTCCGTAAGGAAGGGATTATTATCGGGTGTACTCATCGCCATAGTAGTCATTAACCCTAGAAACGATACCAGAATGGTGACTGGAATGAGTTTTTGATAAAGATAAAAAAGCTTTTCCATCGTACAAAGCCATCTTTAGGGGCATGGTCTCACCACGCCCCAATCCTAATTAGACTATTCTTATAGTTGAAGTAGCTTCAGCAAACTACTAAACAGGAATTCCCCGTTCAGTTTCAAAGATTCGCTTGATTGTTGCTCTATACTCACTACCACACCAGAATTGATCAATCAGTAGGAGTAAATTCTTGGCTAACCTGAAGGTTGGTGAAGATGTTCCTGCTAAGAGAATAATGCTTCCAAAGATCAGGAAATCTGCAACTTCTTGCCCGACTTCTTTTCTCAAATCCCAGCAAGCTCCTGACCAACGGAGACTCCGAGCATAGGGTTCACTTGGGCCAGGATACCTCAAATTATTCTCGCAATTGCGCAGGATTCCAGCTTTTTCAGGGGCAGGCACAATATACTCCCCTATTTCAGACTCATTGCTTAGAGAGGCAGCGAAATAATCAGAATATCCTTCGTGCAGTGCCCGACCCTCACCTCCAAGCATATAACGGCTATATTCATCTATTACGGCATGGGTGAACTCGTGAGCAACTACATCGACTTCCTTAGCCAAATCTTGGAATCCATGGGGATTCTCTGGGTGACTGCCATCACCGAAGTAGATTTGTCCTGTAACTAAACTGTAATAGGCGTTGTCGAAGTTTTCTCTAACATGAACGTTAGCAGCTAATTGTCCATTGTGATCCTTGCCATAGGGATTGTTGACTGTAAATCCTCGGAATCCTAGATCGAGGAAGTATTGATAGACTTTCTCTACAGCGTAATAGACCTGACATTCATCAAAGTGGGTATTTTCAGGAGAGAAGTCAAATCGATAGTTGCTACCTGCCACTGCTTCTGGTGCATCTTCATTAATTACCTTACAATACCGACCATCCAATCGCTTGTAAGGACGCTTGACGTTACGGAGCATTACGGTTTTTAGAGCTGTATCTTCTGGATTTTCAGGGTAAACCCTTGCCCGAGGAGCAAGGTAAACTGAGTGAAACTGCATCGAGTTGTAGCTATCGACAATTTCTCCATTCTGGACATCAATGAAGTATTCCCAGTCACCCAAGGGGGTTTCAGTCGGAACAGTTAAGTGATAGACTTCCGCATGTCCCTGTTGCGTCGGATAGAGGACTGTTTCATGGGTAATGCCACCCCTCAACTCAAGCCCTTCACCGAGATCCTTGCGGGCAATCTGGCAAGCCTCTTTCAGAGATATGGGCTTTTCGCTAGGTTTAACAGCAATTTGCGGGCGCAGACCACTTGTCACCATCCGCACTCGATTCTTATCATCTACACCTACCAAAACACCTGCGCCAAAGACAGGCAATCCCTGGTGATTTTGCTGGAAATGAACAAACTGTAATCCACCCCACTCAAAGGAGTCAACTTCAGTCAGTTCTTCAGCATCTTCTGCACTCAGTCCTAGAACAGCAGGGTTTTCCATCAAGAAGGATTGGCTGGCTCCATCAGCAGTTCCTGCCATTGACTTGGATAGCTTCCCTTCTATGCAACTAGGAGTTCCAGTAACGGGATTCCACTCCAGAGAAGCTCCTGATCGCTGCTCTAGAAATACCTTGCTCTCAGCCAAAGCAACCGCGACTGGCTCAACTGCTGCACCAGAGACCACAGCATCAATGCGGTTTCGGTTAGCAGGATGATCAGAACTAGACTTTTGATCAAACATAATCTTTTCTCCTTAAAAGATATGTAACAAATTGATGTGTATTTAACCTCATATTCCTCCAAATAAACTTTGAAAACAATACGACGATCCGCGTATATGATCATGAAGAAATTGCAACAATTCCCCCTTTGAGTAGCCCCAACCTTTCCAGAGCAAACATCACAGCAGCCATTCGGGTTTGTACACCCAGTTTTCGGTGAATATGTTCTCAATGTTTTCGCACCGTTCCTTCACAGCAACCCAGCACTTTAGCGATCGCGGCATTGCTTTCAATGTAATTCCACTTTCTGTTTGATTCTGGCGATCGCCTCTTGGTCTCTACAAATGCGATCGCGCTGTATCCTGATCAAGTCAATTGCTCTGCCAAAAATTGAGTTCACTAAGTTTCATTCCATCTCAGCTTGAGGCTAGGTACTGCAAGTCCAAGGCTTCGGAAGCAATACAAAAAATATTTGTCAAACTGATCTCGGACGTAACTGACCTCTTGCAGCGATCGTGGTGTGATGCGATAAATTATGAGATGAGCCTTCTCGTTATAGATCGGAGAAACATTTTCCCGGTAAGTTTTCTTGACGGGAACTCCAAAGAATAAGGGGTAGAGAACCTTCGCCTCTATGCTGCCAAACTGATCTTGGAGCGCGACTTTTTGATTCACTGGTTCACCGTCAAGAACCTGGTATAGTTTAAAGTGGTCTAGTTCTACAGGAAACTGATTGCCCCTTTTGCTGGCGGGAGCTAGTAGAGCATAGGGTTTACCAATAAAGATTTTCATTAAGCCAAATTGGTTTTCGACTTCTACGATTCGACTCGGTTCGGGCATTGGCTGGTAAAGCCGATACCAGAGCAGGTGTGCATTTCGATTGTAAATCGGCTCTTGGTTCTTGCTCACAGGGGTGGCAAAGTGAGTCAGAGTAAAGAGCTCGGCTTTCTCGGCTTCCTCGTCAAACTGACCTTGAAGATCAATTCTGTAGTTGACCCGATAGTCTCTAACATCATAAATCTTGAAATAATCGAGTCTTAAATCTTGAGCATTCATGAAAGTTACCTCCTAGAGATCTTTAAATATTGTTTATTTTGGTTAGCCATGGTTTCTCCTTGAAATTAAGCTCTTGTCTGAAATTTTCTGTAGCGATCGCGTTTTGCCCTTCATAGAAGCGATCGCTAACTTGCAATAGGCTGAACAACTAAGATTTTCAACCTGAATATGCTCTTTTATTAACTTATAGGTTACTTGAGTTCACTAACACGTTGTTCAATCGACTGAATTACCTGCGGAACCACATCGTGTTCCTTAAAAAGACCTAGCAATTTTTCCTGAGCATGACGAGCGGCAGATCGGTTGCCAGCTTCCTTGACACACTGAGTGTAAGTATCCACAATTTTACGGGACTGAATGTGACCTACCGAATTAGCAGCAGTCTCTATATTTTCAACCACTGGAGCCAAGTGTCTCGCAACAAGCTCAGGATCTGGCTCTAGAATTTGTAACTTGCGATCGCGTTCTCCCACATCCACTAGCTTAAATCTTTGCGCTGTTGGCAAATATCTAACGGTTGTCAAATAGTAACGAGCAGGATGTTTTTCTTCTAAGTGCTTCAGCACCCAATCTAGCTTGTCATTAACATCTTCCATTACGCGAGTTCCACCGACATAAAGGGCACGACCTACCCGAGCGTTGAACAACTCATTGATGAAAAGGGTATCCTCGTAGTTGGCAGGGGGACGCACCCAGATTTGCATCACTGCTGCTGCAGTTTTCCCGTTCAAGTTGGTATAGCTGGCTTCAATGCGGTAAGGGCCAGGTTCTTTAAAGGGGAATCCAAACCGCCCCACAGTCATATTGACTGCTTGGTACAAAGATTGCCCAGGCTTAAGGGTCTGTTGCTGTCCATGCATTCGGGTATGGGCAATTGGAATCAGAGGACGGCGTTCACCGCGTGGGTTTGTTACAGCTAGTTCAACAGAGCCATCACTAGGATCGAGATTCCCGTAAACCATGACATCTTCATTACCAACGTTACGCAGTCGTAACTCAACAAAAACAGGTTCACCCAGCTCTACTAAGCGTTTGCGACTACACACAACCAGTTGCAAGCGACGATCTAGACTTTCCCGCGAAACTCGTCCATGATTATGGAACCAGTCTTCATTCCCCATTTGCACGTATCTGGCTGGCGCATGGCGTAGGAATAGCAGTTCGCTGTCACTAAAACGGAAACGGAAGCGATCGTAGAACCATTTGGCATCATACGGTTTTGTGCTTGCGCCCGCAGCACTGGTTGCCATGTCGGGATAGTTCATCCAGGAAAGAGCGGTGGGTTCTGCGACGAGAGGCATCCAAGATGGCGGTGTCCAGGCAACATCTCCTGGATTAAAAACACTTTGTTTTTGCCAGGAATGAGCTAAGTTGAAAGTGTGTCCTGTCTCATGGATAAGATCGAAGAAAAGTTCTCGTTGCGCCGCTTTATCTGCAGGGGGATTATCTTGGGGGTAATCACCACCAGCAGTATGGAAGAAGGGGCAAAGGGTAAAAACTGCTGTTCCCTGCCGATCCACACCACCAGGTTCGTCTATATAGCCATCAAACATGACTCCACCCAGGCTATCAGAGGTTGCTAGCTCAGCCAGAAAAATCCACATCTTCCACTGAGGCTTGTTGGCAAACGCACTCCAGTGAAGTTCCATCGAATCGTGCAGCTCTTGATAAGTCCAACGGTTGTCAGGACCTGCTTCAGAGGTGTTAATGATCGTACCGCTGCCAGTAGAGCGCGTAATCTTGATTCCTGCCCTGCTAAAGGACTTTTCTAGAGTTAAGGATTCCTTGGGCAGATCCGCAGGACGATCTGGGTGGGTGTGAGTATCATAGGGTTCTGCATCAACCGCATGATCCTCCCTATCGACATCAACTTCAACATCGCGGAAATACCTAGATTCTTGCTGAACGGTATAGGGTCCATAGCTTGTTCCACTTGCCTGACTGATAAACGTCACTTCAGCTTGAGGGGGATAGGGTGGGAATAGGATAGAGCCGCCTGTCAAGGCAATCCCTAATTTGTCGATTGTGACACTACTACCTGGCCATGAGAAAGTAAAGTCTTCTACAATCAGATTCCGCGTAGTTCCAGAGAGGGTATTTGAGGTCACGCGCCCGATGAAGTGGGGGGGAAACGTTCCAACGACATAAAGTCCTCTGGCAACTGTGCCACTAACCACATTGAGCGGGTTATGTCCGTCAATATCGATATGTAAGGTAAACCGTAGTTGCCAAATCCAATCCCAGTCTAGAGAGTCAGAGATATAACTTGGTTCAGGTAGATTAATACTAGGATTGCTCAGAGCTTCCTCGCCAGCCAAAGCTGCAGTTTCAGTATCTCTCATGCCATTGCGAGCATTAGCACCGCCATTGTACTTGTAGCGACCACTCAGTCGTGGTAGCAGAAATTCCCACCACCAATCAGGAATAGTGAGATCAGTGATGTTAATCATATCTGTCATAGTTGTTCCTCCTTGGTAATCTAAAGCGGCAGCAGTTGCCGCAACATTCATGCGTAAAATCTCAAGTGCCAGATCGTAGTTAATGTGATCAATCGTGTCATTTTCCGTGTGATCGTAGATATTGGCACTGTCTGCTCCTTCGATCGTTAAAACTGCTGGAATTCCAGCATTTATAAAGGGAAGATGGTCACTCCCAAATGGATTCAGAGAAGTCTGTACAGTCAGGGAAGTATAAGTATTTGCCGCATCAGCGAGTTGGTTGATAAGTGACTGAGATACTGCAGCCCCTTCGAGTAGAACTGTGGGAGACGCTGTATTCAAACTCCCAATCATGTCCATGTTGATGACGGCACGAATCCGATTCTGTTCTGGGGGGGGTAGACTAGCAACATATTGCTTGCTTCCATATAGACCTTGTTCTTCTCCACCAAAGAGCACGAAACGTAAATCATGTACGCTGGGATGATTCTTTAATACCCTAGCGATTTCCAGCACACCCGCACTGCCACTACCATTGTCATCTGCTCCCGGTGCGTTAGCTGTTGGACCGCCACTTGTGTTGATAGAATCTAAATGGGCGACAACCAAAACCAGATTTCGTGTTCCTGTCCCTTTACCTGTCTTGTCTGCAATTACATTGAAGCTTGTTCCTCCTGCAACGGAAAAGCTCTCAATCTTAGTGCTATAGCCTATTATCTCTAACTGCCCTTTCGCCCAGTTGGCAGCATCATAGTATTGACTGCTGGTTGAATATCGACTTGTATAGGAAACTAGTTTTTTGAGCACAGTTTCGTAGTTGGACTTAGCCACTGAACTTACCAAGGTTTGAATCCAAGCTTTACCTTCTCTTCGTTCAGCAGTCCGAACCTGCACATCAAATACAGTAGTATTTACCTTGAGCGGCTGCACAGCATAACAAGGCTCATCTGGTACTACTAATTGCTCTGCTTTATCCTTAGCCAGTTCTACAACAAGATATCGTCCTTTGTCCAGAAGGACTGGCACTTCGGGATGCTCTTGTTGAAAGAGTCGACCTTTTTGAACTATTAGGTACAAATCTTGTGGGTTGAAAGTTGCAGGAAATTGTTCTAATGATAAATGGCTTCGGTCTGCGTAGGTAAAAGCATACTGCCAAAGCTGGTCGTCAATATAAAGTAAGATTTCATTGCCAAACTGCACCCACGATGCTCCTCGAGTTCGCAATTCTTCTAATTGTGAGCCATCGGCTTCTGTTGGCGTTCGAAATTTAGCCAGTTTCATGTAAACACCTCCCTAATCTGTTCTACAATTGCTGTTTTCAGAAATTTTGACTAGGTTTACTTTTGTCAATATCCGTTTTGAGCCTTCGATAAAATTAGCTCTCCTAGTTGGAGATAAATCACTCAGTTTAAAGCAGTAGTCAAGTTCACCCTCCCGTCCTCTTGGAATTTTTTCGTAGCTTATAGTTGGGTACTCTGATTTTAAAAAAGAATCAAAATCCTGTTGAGCATTTTGATTAATGCCAGTACCAATGCTAATGAAAGAAACAACGAACATATGGCACGCCTCAGCTTTAAAAATGGGAACTAAAAGTACAGTATTGATGAGGAAAACAATTACCCAAAAAGCTAAAAGCGATTTTCTTAACATAAATTTCCCCAGCATATTCAACATAAAAATTCTCGAACTGACGTTAATTAGGATAATTTCTTAGAAAATTCAAGACCAAGACACGAAAGAGCCGATTGAAATTCCACTAATCTCAATGACAGCGTTTGATCTAATTTTCATCAAAATCAACTTTGAGAACAATACGACGATCCGCGTATAGGATTATGAAGAAATCGCAACAATTCCTCCTTTGAGTAGCCCCAACTTTTCTAGGGCAACCATCACCGCAGCCGTTCGGGTTTGTACACCTAGTTTTTGGTGAATATGTTCTAGATGTTTGCGCACCGTTCCTTTACTACAACTGAGTATCTTAGCGATTCCTGCATTGCTTTTATCTTTGGCAACCCAGAACAATACCTCTGCCTCTCGTTTGGTAAGTCCTAATAATTCCAAAGAAGCAATGGAAAACGATCGCAGTTTTTGTTCTTCCAACAATATTAAATATTGTTCCTCGATTAAATTGGCAATCAAACGAATGAGTAACTGCTTGCCTTTTGTTTCAATTTGTAACGGAATACAGGAGGGAGGAACTTGATTGTCAAATTTAAGGGACAAAATCTCATGTTTGAGCCAATTTCGTAATGATGCTGGCAATAATTCTGGAGTTTCATCTTCAAAATACTGGTTCAGCAGTTGTTCTCCCCGTTGAGTTATGAACTGCACTTGTCCTTGGGATGTCACGATAATAACACCTAAGCGAGCAAAAACTTGCCTGAGTTGTTCTAGTATTTGCTGCTCTTTTGTTAATTTAACATTGCCCTCTGTCTGCATCAAATTTTGACGCAGAAGATTTAGGATACAGCGATCGCATTTAGAGTAATTTTGGCGATCACAAATTGAGGAAATCCCTTTAGTTAACACCATTGGTTCCCTTCCTATACAAACGCTTAATAATTTTGGAGTATTTGGAGAGTTCTTGTCCTTGTTGGACTTGTAAACTTTGCAATCGCAAAAGTTTAAGCTTTAGCGATCGCGGTTATTTAGTTCAGAAATTAAATAAAATTTAATCTTGCTCTACCTATAGAGTATCTTTAGCTACTGATTGAAAATATTTTTAAGATAGAATTGACATATTTCGATAAATTTATTAATAAGCTGTAAACTAATAAAGAAAAATATTTCCTTGGTAACTCTTAGTTAGACAGTTACCAGTAAAGCAAAGGCTAGAGCAGAAGAATCAGCGACGATTTTTACCGAGTTACGCTCAGTTTAGCCTATTTAAGGCGATCGCGTTTTGATTCGGATCGGCTCACAACAGCAGCCTTTTAACCTATTTATTCCTGATACTACCAATGAAGAAGGAGAAACTTTGCTCAATCGCTTAAAGACACGCTATATCAGTGGTTTACTTAAATTTGTTTAATCGTAAACAAGCAATTTATTATATTTGTTTATTTCTGGTTAGCCTGATTGGGGCTTTATCTTGGCATGCCATAGCTAGAGCGCAAACCAATAACCCGTCTGAAGTTGACTACTTCAGTATTATCTGGTTGATTATATCGGGCGCATTAGTATTTTTTATGAATGCTGGTTTTGCTATGCTCGAAGCTGGGATTTGTCAAACGAGAAATGCCATTAATGTTTTGGCGAAAAATCTGATCGTCTTTTGTGTTTCCATCCTGGCATTTTGGTGGTTAGGTTTTGGCATTATGTTTGGCGATGGCAATTCACTCTTGGGACAAGAAGGCTTCTTTTTTCAAACTTTTGCTATTCCACTGAATAATTATTTTCCCCCAGAATTTGAACAGATAGCCCAAGTAAACACCAATCAATCTTTTCTGGGAATATTTTTCTTTCAACTAGTCTTTGCTGGAACAGCCGCCACCATTGTTTCTGGTGCGGTCGCCGAAAGAATTAAGTTTTGGGC
>JBFRWL010000077.1:0-4213 GCA_051439565.1 Prochloraceae cyanobacterium | reverse complement strand
CATCGGTAACCGCATGGCTTGGGGAGTACTTAACAATACATTGGGTTCAACTTCCAAAGCTTCGATGTTGATATCAGGCTGATAAAAGCGATTGAACAGCACTAATCCATTGGCTCCTGCTTCGGTTAACTGTTTCGCCATATTGGCCATGTTGCTAAAGTAGGGACTGAGCTTAATCGCTACAGGAATCGTTACTGCTGATTTAACGGAGCGAAGAATCTCGATGTAGTTTGCCTCGACTTGGCTTGCTGTGAGGTTAAAATCGGTTGGCACATAATAGATATTCAATTCCAAGGCATCCGCCCCTGCTTGTTCAATTTGCCGAGCATAATCAGTCCAACCACCTAAAGTTGAACCATTGAGACTAGCAATGATGGGAATATTGATCATCTCTTTGGCTTGGCGAATCTGCTTCAAATATTCTTCTGGTCCAGTGTGAAAAATGTCTGGTTCAGGAAAATAGGTCAGAGCTTCCGCAAAGCTATGGGTTTCATATTCTAGATGATGGTGTAATTCATATTGCTCTTGGGTAAGTTGCTCTTCAAACACCGAATGTAAAATTACTGCCGCAGCTCCTGCATCTTCCATGCGTTTAATATTATCGGTATCTTCGCTTAGTTGCGCAGCCGCACCGACAATTAAAGGCGATCGCAATTTTAGTCCTAAATAGCTAGTAGTTAAATCCATATTCCTTAATTCCGATAATTATTTTCCTGTCTTGTAAAGTGGGCAAAGTTAAAAATGAGAATCGCCCACTCTACTTTTACTAGTCTGCTTGACCATTGTTAGGTTTTTTAGCTAAATGCTCGTACATCTGCCAGCGAGTATTAACGTCCTCTTGAGCTTCTTCCAGTAGTCGTTTAGCATCCTCTGGTTTACTCTTGGTGAGCATTTTAAAGCGATTTTCAGCGTACATAGACTGACTAACTTGTTTTTTCGGCGATCGCGAATCTAATTGCAGGGGATTTTTCCCTTCTTGCTTCAGATTAGGATTATAGCGATAGAGTAACCAGCGGCCACTTTCAACCAGATCTTTCTGCTGTTTCATAGCGGTAGTCATGTTAATGCCGTGGGCAATGCAGTGACTGTAGGCAATGATTAAAGAAGGACCATCATAGGCTTCTGCTTCGATAAAAGCTCTTAAGGTATGCTCGTCTTTAGCTCCCATCGCGACGCTCGCGACGTAAACATTGCCATAGGTCATCGCGATTAAACCGAGATCTTTTTTCGGTGCAGGTTTGCCTCCGGCGGCAAATTTAGCAACCGCAGCCCGAGGAGTTGCCTTAGAGGATTGTCCCCCAGTGTTGGAATAGACCTCAGTATCCATCACTAAAATATTGACGTTACGACCACTAGCAATCACGTGATCGAGTCCGCCGAAACCGATATCATAAGCCCAACCATCACCACCGACTATCCAAACGCTTTTTTTAACGAGATAGTCTGCTAGACTCAATAGTTGTTTGATTTTGGCTGTGTCTGGTAGGGGCGTACGGCCGTTCGCCCGTACAATTGTTTGGAGTTTGTTTTTTAATTGGGCTACACGCTCGCGTTGTTCGTAAATATCTGCTTCGTCTTTTTGTTCGGAAGTTAAGATACTGCTAGCTAATTCTGCTCCTACTTCATTAGCTAAAGATTTGAGTAACTCAGCAGCAAACTGGGCGTGTTTATCGATCGCGAGCCGAAATCCTAGACCAAATTCGGCATTATCTTCAAACAAACTATTAGACCATGCTGGCCCTCTTCCGTCAGCGTTTTGCGTCCAGGGAGTAGTCGGCAAGTTTCCACCATAAATCGAGGAACAACCAGTCGCATTAGCAACTAAAGCGCGATCGCCAAATAATTGGGTCATTAATTTAATGTAAGGTGTTTCGCCACAACCAGCACAGGCACCAGAGAATTCAAAGAGTGGTTCTTGTAGTTGTTGTTGCCGAATTTGATTGAGTTTGAGTTGACGGCGATCGGGATTGGGTAAATTGAGGAAGAAATCCCAATTCTCTCTTTCTTGCTCCCGCAGAGGTAATTGTTCCTCCATGTTGATTGCTTTCAGCGAAGGTTGAGATTTATTTTTTGCTGGGCAAATATCGACACAAATGGCGCAACCAGTACAATCTTCGGGCGCGACTTGAATGGTAAATTTTTGACCTTTAAAGTCTTTATCCCGTACCTCAGTCGATTTGAAGCTAGCGGGTGCATTGTCTAATTGAGCTGGTTCGTAGGCTTTTCCGCGAATCACTCCGTGGGGACAAACCATGACGCATTTGCCACATTGAACGCAGACATCGGGGTCCCAAACAGGAATAAATTGGGCAACGTTACGTTTTTCCCATTGAGAAGTACCTGTAGGATAAGTACCATCGCAGGGTAAAGCACTGACAGGAAGCTGATCCCCTTCTCGACTGACCATTTTGCCCAGCACTTGACGCACAAATTCAGGAGCAGTATCGGGAATCGCAGCTTGTTGATGAATCTGGCTAGTAACCTGGGTCGGTACGCTCACTTCAAAGAGATTATCCAGGGTATTATCCACTGCTTGGAGGTTCATCTGAACAATTTTTTCCCCTTTCTTGCCATAGGTTTTCTTGATCGCCTTTTTGATTTGTGCGATCGCTTCTTCTTGGGGTAAAACTCCTGCTAGGGCAAAGAAGCAAGTCTGCATCACAGTATTGATCCTGCCACCCATACCACTGTCGCGAGCCACTTGATTGGCATTGATCACGTAGAATTTGAGTTTTTTGCGAACAATTTGTTCTTGAATTTCTATCGGGAGTTGTGCCCAAACTTCATTAACACTGTAGGGACTATTGACTAGGAAGGTCGCCCCAGTCACGGCAGCTTTGAGGACATCGAGTTTTTCGAGGAAATTCCATTGATGACAACCGACAAAATTTGCCCGATCTATCAGATAAGTAGAACGAATCGGCTGATTGCCGAACCGCAGGTGGGAGACGGTAACCGCTCCAGATTTTTTCGAGTCATAAACGAAATAGCCTTGAGCGTAATTATCGGTTTCTTCGCCAATAATTTTGATCGAATTTTTATTAGCTCCCACTGTCCCATCAGAACCTAAACCATAGAACATGGCTCGGACTACGTTATCGGGTTCGGTGGAAAATTCGGGATCGTAGTCTAGGGAAGTATGACTCAGGTCATCGTTAATCCCGACAGTAAAATGATTTTTGGGCTGATCTTGTTGTAAATTAGCAAAAATGCCCTTAATCATCGCGGGATTAAATTCTTTCGAGGAAAGACCATACCTGCCACCCACCATCTTCGGTAAATTGCCATCAAACATTTCGACAATGGCATTTACGAAATCAAGATAAAGGGGTTCACCATTAGAACCTGGTTCTTTAGTCCGATCTAATACGGCAATTTTCTGAACTGTTTTCGGTAATGCCGCAACTAAACTCTGAGCATCTAAAGGACGATATAAACGAACTTTCAGGACACCGACTTTTTCCCCTTGTTGATTGAGATAATCGACAGTTTCATGGACAGCTTCACATCCCGAACCCATAAGCACGATTACTCTTTCAGCATCAGCAGCACCGTGATATTCATACAAACGATAATGTCTTCCTGTTAGTTCACCGAATTGATCCATTAACTGCTGAACAATTTCCGAACAGGCATCATAAAAAGGATTAACACTTTCGCGAGCTTGGAAGTAAACATCGGGGTTTTGGGCTGTTCCCCGCAACACGGGACGATCTGGAGTCAAACCTCTAGCGCGATGAGCTAAAATTAACTCGTCATCAATCAGAGATCGCAGAACATTCTCTTCTAACAGTTCAATCTTTTGAATTTCGTGGGAAGTGCGAAAGCCATCAAAAAAGTGAATAAAGGGAACTCGCGTTTTCAAAGTAGCGGCTTGGGCAATTAGGGCAAAGTCATGAGCTTCCTGAACCGAAGCCGAACAAAGCAGGGCAAACCCCGTAGCGCGGGCTGCCATCACATCACTGTGATCGCCAAAAATGGAGAGAGCTTGGGCGGCTAAAGAGCGAGCTGCCACGTGAATCACTGCCGGGGTTAGTTCTCCCGCAATTTTATATAAATTGGGAATCATCAACAGTAAGCCCTGAGAAGCCGTAAAAGTAGTAGTAATCGAGCCAGCTTGCAATGCTCCGTGCACTGCTCCGGCTGCGCCACCTTCCGATTGCATCTCTACGACACTCGGTACTGTCCCCCAAAGATTAGTCATATTTTGGGA
>JBFRWL010000076.1:0-4242 GCA_051439565.1 Prochloraceae cyanobacterium | reverse complement strand
GTTCAATCCCATCCGGTTGGCCCAAGTCCATCCTTGAAATCAGGAAGCATCCGTGATGTTGAGTGCCATTTCAGCTAACTTACTGGATTTAACATTTCTTCATCAAAACCCTAACTAAAAATTTAGTCAAAAAAATTCCTTTAACCAGAGTGTCAGAAAAATTGTTTTTTCAATTAAATCAGTTAAAAAATAGTCGTTTCACAGGTAGCCTCTTACTCAAAAACGGCAAAAGCTGGAGTTGTCAACTATATTTTCGCCTAGGGCGGATTATGTGGGCTACTGGTGGACCTTATCCACATCTGCGATGGCAGCGACATCTGGCTGTATTCTGCCCAGAGCTAACTGGGAAAAAACTGGCGCAAATTGCTTCCGGAGCAAAAACTCAGCCAGAATATGAAATCTTAATTCAGTTACATCAGCAAGCAAGTTGCCTTCAAAAGCAAAAGTTAATTAATTTAGTAACCAGCATAGTCAGCGAAATTCTGTTTGACCTGATTCAGTATGGTGCTGTTGGTCAGAAAAAATTTTCTTATCGGACCATTGCTAATGACAAGCCAGGCCCACTCTTGACTTTGATAGACACTGAGATTGCTTGTCAGCAAGTCCAAATTGCTTGGCAGCACTGGGTTTCAGCCGAATTGAGGGATTACTCTCCGAATTTATTTCCCGTCATTGAAAAGGTAGAACTGCTTCAGGAGCAACTCAAACCCCATCTCGAACGACAGCTCATTTCTCTAGTTGATGGAACGCAGAATTTGCGCTCTCTAGCACTAATTTGCGCTCGAGATGTTTTGAGTTTGACCAAACTTTTGCTCCCTTTCAAGGATACGGGTGCTATTTCTTTTTCTCCAGTTCCGCATTTGAGAAAATTCGACCTTAAGCCGCTCGAGACTAAGAAATCTCTGAGTTGGCCTAATTCTGATGGCTTAATTATCTCTCCATCACTATCAGAAACTTTCGAGCCGCATAATTCCACACCTTTGGTAGCTTGCGTAGATGATAGCCTCCTGATTTGCCGGGGTTTGGAACAAATAATTACTCGACAAGGATATCGCTTTATTGGTATTCGGGACAGCTTGAAGGCACTCGCGATACTGCTGTCAACCTCTCCTGATTTGATTTTTTTGGATTTGAGCATGCCATCTCTTAATGGTTATGAGCTTGGCGCTCAATTGCGAAAAGTCCCCAGTTTTAAAGAGATACCCATTGTGATTTTGACTGGCCAAGAGGGATTAGTCGCTCGGAGCAAAGCTAAATTAGTTGGTGCTACAGCTTTTCTAAGCAAACCCTTATCAAAAGAGGAGATCTGGGAAACCGTTGCTAAATATTTAAGCTCAGTCAGTGAATAATATATCAGTTACTCTCATATTTTTTATGGGTGACAAAATCCTCTAAATCACTTGCCTATTTACTTTGTGGCGGTTGTCACCCCGTCAGGACTTACGCAGTAAAAGGACAAATCAAGGTTTTAGAAGATAGGGAACGGGGAACGGGGGATTACAGCCGTTTTTTAGTTCTGGGTGCGTAACTCCTAGATATTATTAAACCACAAGAGTATGTACAGCTTTGTCTACCCTGGGGGAATATTGTCTAATTTTTAGAGAGCGGATTTGCTACATATCTAATCCATTGAGAGCTTCTCAGGAACCAACGCCATAGTTCTCCCACCCAGAGAACCGAAGAAGTTCCAGCGATAATAACTATCCAGTCCCTCAAATACAAAGGTACAGTTCGGAAGACACTACCTCCAAACTGAATAATGAGAATTTGCCCAATAAAAATGGTGGCGGCGATCGCGATAAACCCCTTATTTTTAGCTAGACCGTAAAAAGCAAACTGATCTAGACCCCAACAGCGAGCATTGAATAAGTTCCAAAACTGAAGAAAAACAAAGATAGCAAAAAAGATAGAAAGCTCGTAAGGAGTGACCTCTCCATCTCGACGCATATAGACCAATAAAGCGATCAGAAAGCCTAAAAATCCTAGTCCTGCGATGAAAATATTCTGAGCCATAGATGGAGAAACAATAAAAGCCTTCTGAGAACGGGGATAGCGTTTCATCACATTCCAATGAGGCGGTTCTGTCGCTAAAGCAAGAGCAGCAAAAGTATCCATAATTAAATTTACCCACAGCATTTGGGTAACAGTTAACGGTAGTGCTATGCCAATAAATGGTCCTAAGAAAGCAATTCCTAAGGCAACTACGTTGATAGTTAACTGAAACAGAATAAAGCGCTGGATATTATCATACAGAGAACGACCCCAAACCACTCCATTGACAATACTGCTGAAGGAATCGTCCAAGAGGATAATATCGCTAGCTTCCTTGGCGATCGCTGTACCACTCCCCATCGACAACCCTACCTGCGCTTGTTTGAGTGCAGCCGCATCATTAGTCCCATCCCCCGTCACTCCTACCACGTGACCTTCTTGCTGCAATAATTTTACCAGCCTTAGCTTATCCAGAGGACAGGCTCTAGAGAGAATCTTCAAAGACCTAGCTGCAACCTTTGCTTGCTCGTGAGTGAGTTGATTGAATTCTTTACCTGTCAGGTGTGCGTAGCGAGGATTGTGAAAATTTCCTTCTGGTAACAGACCGATTTTACGAGCAATTTCTGCTCCAGTTTGGGGACTGTCGCCAGTGACGATTTTAACCTCTATCCCGGCATCTAAACAAGCGCGAATTGCTTGAGGTACCTCTGTACGCAAAGGATCGGAAATAGCTACAAATCCCAACCAAGTTAGATCACTGTCAATTTCGTCAATAGATGACTCCGGTAAATTTGAGGGAACTTGGCGATAAGCAAAACCTAGAGTCCGCATTCCCCGCGCCTGGTATTCTTGCATGGAAGCAAGGATGGAATCTGTTTTTATTAATGGTTGCAAACCCTGTTGCGTAAGAACCTGACAACAGCGGCTGAGAACTACTTCTGGTGCGCCTTTAATATAAATAATATCGTCGTTAATTACCGAAGAAGTTCCCCAGGTTCCCATATATTTCCTCTCAGCGGAGAAACTTAGCTGCAATTTAATCTGAAAATTGTGCCGATAGGAAATGTAATCGAGATTTTGACTGTCTAGCCATAATAGTAAAGCGCCTTCAGTAGCGTTTCCCAGAGGACGAGGAGGCTGTTGCGGTTTCTTTTCTAAGTCAGCGGTACTGTTGGCGGCGATCGACTCAGCAATCAATTTTCGATAGCAGTCTAAGTCTGATAAGTTCGCCGAATGCAGACAAGGAAAATTATATTCCTGAACCCGCATTTGATTTTGGGTTAGGGTACCAGTCTTATCGGAACAAATTACCGTTGCTGCGCCAATAGTTTCGCAAGCGTGCATCTGACGTACTAGATTATTGGAGGCTGCCAACTTTCTCATACTGTATGCCAAAGAAAGAGTGACACTCATCGCTAACCCTTCGGGGACAGCTACGACAATAATTGTTACTGCGACCATGAAATAATTAAGTAGTGCAGTTCCTACATTGGTAGGTAACCAACTGTGGCTAGAATTGGGAATCAGTTCTAGGGGATAGCCGATCGCCAGACCAACTCCTAAGAGTGATAATCCCGTTCCAGTAGTTTTCAGCCACCCCTTGAAACCATTATTTTCTTGCAACCAATGGGGAGGTTCTACAGCAGTATTTATTAATTTCAAGCCATCGTAAATTACTGGTAGCCAGACTTTACTAAGGACGGTAATTAAGCTGACAATTAACAAAAGGACGAAATATCCCTGTTGCCAAGTTAGACTAAATTCTCTGGTAACAAAACCCCGCACCAGTAAAGCTAGGAAGGTCGAACCAGATACAGAAAGACCAACTACGCCAATTAGTTGACTGAGTTTTTCTAGCTGAATATTGAGGGGGGTTTGTTCTCCTGTTTCGATGCTAGCTACTGCTGTTGCTAGTTTGCCTATTTCTGTGCGATCGCCGACTGCAGTAACTCGGAATAATCCGTGACCTCGATCGACAATTGTACTGCGATAGAGATTATAGAGGGGGTAGGTCGAATCTGGTTGTATTTCAGTTTGAGCCTTGGCTGGAGTCCATTTTTTTACTGGTTCTGATTCTCCAGTAATTTTTGCTTGATTGAGATACAGGCAAACTTCTTCTAAAATTTCTCCATCCGCTGTGATTTCTTCACCTTGTTCTACGCAAACAATATCGCCGACAACTAAATCTTTGCGGGGGATGCTGGTAAAGTTGCCTTCTCTAATTACTTTTACCTCATCTAAATCGTATAC
>JBFRWL010000075.1:0-4648 GCA_051439565.1 Prochloraceae cyanobacterium | reverse complement strand
ATCCTAGCGTTTGGAAAGTTTATCCAGAATGGGCAAATTTAGCTGCTAAGGCTGGGGCAATTATAGCTAATCCCAAAATGGCGATCGCTGCTTTTCACAAGGGTGCAAGCGTTTTAGTCTATCCAGGAGGCGCACAAGATGTATTCCGACCCCACTCCGAGCGCCATAAAATTAACTTTGCAGGTCGTAAAGGCTTCATTAAACTGGCATTACGGGAAAAAGTGCCAATTGTACCAGTTATTTCCAAAGGCGCTCACGATACCCTCATTGTTTTAGCTGACTGCTACGAACTGGCAAAGCAAATACATCAATGGGGCATACCTTGGGTTTTCGATATAGATCCCGAAGTTTTCCCTATATACTTGGGTTTACCTTGGGGATTATCTATTGGTCCCCTACCTAATATACCCTTACCCGTACAGATTCATACCCGCGTCTGCGCCCCGATCGTCTTTGAACGTTATGGTAGAGAAGCAGCGCGCGATCGCGACTATGTAGATGCTTGTTATCACATAGTTCTCACCCAAATGCAGCAAGCATTAGACCGTTTATTTCAAGAAACTGATTGCTGATTGTTGTCTGTTATTGTCCCCCCTGTCTCCCCTGCTCCCCACATCTCACATCTCCCTCACTCCCTCTCTCCCCAAGTACGTAACTGGAAATAAACCAGTACTAGAGCAATTGCTAATAACACCGTAGCCGCAGCCGCTGCATAACCGAACTCAAAACGCCGAAAAGCTTGCTCCCAAATATAATAAACCAACAAATTAGTAGAGTTTAAAGGACCACCACCAGTAATGATGTAAACTTGCTCAAAACTCCGGAGAGTAAAAATCGCAGTTGTCACCGTAGCGAACACTAAAGTTGGTCGCAGTCCAGGAAGGGTAATATACCAAAATTTGGCCCAACCATTAGCTCCATCTAATTCTGCTGCTTCGTAGCGGGATTGGGGAATAGTTTGCAAACCAGCAAGAAACACTACCATATTGAACCCCAATTGTTTCCAGCTACTCAATAAAATCAGCACTGGCATTGCCCAAACCGTACTACTTAACCAGGGAATGGGAGCTAAATCTAATGCTACTAATAGGTTATTTACAGGTCCTTGGGTTTGAAATAACCACCGAAACCCCAACCCGACTGCAACTAGAGAAGTAATCGAAGGAATAAAATAAGCAGTGCGCAACAGTCCTCTAAATGCTAAAGATTGATTTAACAATACTGCTAATCCTAGAGGAATAACTAAGCTAGGAATTACTGTGGCGATCGTAAAATAGGCTGAATTGCCAAGAATTTGCCAGAAATCTGAGTCCTCAAACAGACGTAGATAGTTACGCCAACCAACCCACTGGATCCCACTGGCACTAAAGCTACCATTGGTAAAACTGAGGTAAAACAAATAGGCGATCGGCCAGAGAAGAAAGATGCCCAGTAAAATCAAAGCAGGTGCGAGGAACACCCAAGCGGCGAAGCTATCGCGATCGAGCCAAGAACTGAGGTATTCTTTTTTTGCCATTGGCAACTTTTCCGCTCGTTTTTCCCTAACAAACACTAACAAAAACTTTTGACTTGTTTATGACCGTTCAACCTCCTATTCTTTCTCAAAATAATTCTACTTCTAGTCTAATTTCCCCGCTGGTGCCACCAGAAAAACTGCAGCCAGAGGAGCCGTTAAAATTGGGAATTATGGCTTCTGGTAATGGTAGCAATTTTGAGGTACTTGCCAAAGCGATTCAAGAGCAGCGGCTGAACGCCAACATTCAAGTCTTAATTTATAATAATATGGAAGCCAAGGTGCGAGAGCGTGCCGATCGTTGGGGAGTGCCAGCAGTTTTACTCAATCATCGTGAATTTAAGCAGCGGGAGGATTTCGATCGCGCTATTGTTAAAGTTTTACAACAATATCGAGTTGATTGGGTAATAATGGCAGGATGGATGCGAGTGACAACGCAAGTATTACTCAACGCTTTCCCGAATAAGGTAATTAACATTCATCCCAGTCTACTGCCGAGTTTTCGAGGTCTTCGCGCCGTCGAACAAGCTCTCGATGCGGGGGTAAAAATTACTGGCTGTACCGTTCACCTAGCCAGTTTGGAAGTGGACAGCGGCCCCATCTTAATACAAGCAGCTGTCCCAGTACTAGCAGACGATACCCCAGAAACCCTACACGCTCGCATTCAAGTGCAGGAACATCGCATTTTCCCCG
The DNA here is from genome assembly GCA_051439565.1 of Prochloraceae cyanobacterium. Lineage (GTDB taxonomy): Bacteria > Cyanobacteriota > Cyanobacteriia > Cyanobacteriales > JBFRWL01 > JBFRWL01. Next base: position 2,442 of record JBFRWL010000075.1, on the reverse strand, counting down.
AGGCGATCGCTCTTGCTGCCAGGTTAGAGGGGGTCAGAAGTTAGAGGTCAGAAGAAAAACTAACACCTAACTATTGATTTCCCTGAACGGGGAACCCTCGCTCTTGCAACATTTGACGCGCGCCTTGTCCGGGATTGTAATTGTAACCAAATACAGACCTTCCGGTGTCATCTAGTATCTGAGGCGTTACCAGGACAACTACTTCAGCGCGCTGGCGTTCGCTCTGGCTGCTTCTAAACAGGGCACCAATTAGGGGAATATCGCCGAAAAAAGGCACTTTGTTTACTTGTAATCGCTCGCTTTCCTGAATGATGCCCGAGAGGATTAGGGTTTGACGGTCTCGCAGCCGAACTAGTCCAGAACTAAGTTCTCGCCTGATAATTAAATTGATCACGTTAGAAGAATCTTGTCCACTATCACCACTATTGAAAGTTGCTGTATTTCCAGGGGCACTAACAGTAGGAGCAACGGCTAGAGAGACAAAACCATTGTCGTCAATTCTTTCTATATCTATTGTCAAGAGTAGACCCACTTCCTCAATTACTGGCGTGGTTGTTCTGACACCGCTGTCTGGGTCTACCTCAGTTTCTACACTCGAGATTACATTTTCAGCTAGCTTAACCGTAGCTTGCTGCCCTTCTTGTGCTACTAGGGTTGGGTCGGTCAAGATTTTGGCATCATTATTTTGTATACTAGCCGTTATTGAGGCTATAAAATTTCTAGAAACAGCTGATGAGACATTACTAAGGAAATCTACTGTCCCTGTTCCACCATTCTGGGTGAAAAAGGTGTCATTGACTCCAAATTGGAAACTGCTGTTGTAACTATCAGTTTTATCTAAATCAATGTCAACAACCTTGACATTAACTGCCACCTGACGCTGGCGAGCATCGAGTTGAGTGATAAAAGAGGTGGCAATTTGGACTTTGCGCGGCTCTCCTACCAAAGTGACGAAGTTGAGTCGATCGTCTGACGATACTTTCAAGCCTGTTAAGAGTAAAGGCGCTCCACTATCTTCGGCTCCAGTGATGCTCAAAGTCCGCAACTGTGCTGGTTCTCTCACTCTTTGCACGACTCTTTGGGTGACCGGATCGACAATCTCTCTGATCGGTGCAATTAACCGTTCGACTTTTGCCCCTTGACTGGCGAGAAAAGCGGCAGCATTTTCGGCTTGGACTTGATTGAGACGTAAAGTACGAGTAATCAGATTGCGAGCTGAATCTGGTAGTTTAGAACCTACATAGATAGTATTCCCCCTGCGATTAGCAGTCAAACCAGAAATTAAGAGCACTGAGTTAAACACATCTTGAACTGGCTGATTTTCCAGATCTAAAGAAACAGTTGGACCTCCTGTTTCAGTACCTTCGCTAAAGACGAGGTTCAGGCCAGCTGAGCGGGCTAACAGCCCTAATACTTCCCTTACCGGAGCTTCTCGCAATACTAGACGTGGTACTATTACTTGCGTTCCTAAATCGATATTTTCGGCAGAAGCGTTAACGTTGGAGATAGCAATATCTCCCACTGGTGGAGCAACCGCTCTCGGCAAAGGTCTCGGTATGTTAGGACTATTAGGAGGAGGTGTCTTGCCGTCAATGGTGATGTTTGGGTTAGGAAATAAAACGTCTTGTTGTGGCGTCTGGGTATTTTCTGTCTGAGCTAAAAGCAAAGGACTGAAAATCTTGTGACTATTCTGTTTTTTTGTTGGTTTTTCGCTGAACTGGACAATACTTTTTTCTGAAGAGAGTTTGACTTGGTTATCTTGAAGGCTAGCTAAAGATAAAGGCTGACTAGCTAGGAACATTGTCGCTGCTCCTGCCAAAACTCTTATTTGGTTACGATATTTTCTCACGGTTCACTCCTCATTGTTAAGTGAAATATATTCTGAGTTATTTAGTTTACGAGCACTATTATTGTTAGGTAGTTGCTAACAATTATCTAACCAATAATAGCAGGATAAGCACTTCTTTAGAGGTAGACTTGTTATTTTCTCTGATTAGTCTTCTGCTCCGATCTGGTGTTCAATTCTTGTCTGCTTAAGGGCAGCAGCACATCTATAGTTAAATCTGTTTTCAGTTGAGGATAATTGCTGGGAATCAGTTTACCGCGATCGTATCTCATCAGATAGATTTCACCTGGTTTGGGTTGGGTATTTAGTTGGGTAATTAGCAGTAGGGATTGCAGTCGCTCAATATCTCGCAAAACTGCTTCAGTTTGCTCGAAATCTCCTGTCATATTGATCTCGATTCTCTGGCGTTTTAGCTTCCCATTTACTAAGGTTCCTAGAGAGCCATCACTAATAACCTTTGGTGTAGAGTCTTCTATTTTAAAATTTGTTAATTGAGCATTTCTACTACTGATGAAACGGTTGAGGTCTAATAACAATGTATCTAGGGTTTCTTCATAAGAAAACAAAGCCAATATCTGTTGTCTTTGCTGTCTTAT
>JBFRWL010000074.1:0-24143 GCA_051439565.1 Prochloraceae cyanobacterium | reverse complement strand
CGGTCAAGATGACATATTAAGGATGGCAAATGAAGAACATTTGGCACTCCTAAGACAAGGTGTAGAGGTATGGAATGAGTGGAGAGCAAAGAATCCCGATCTCAAGCTCAACCTCAAAGGAGCCAATCTCAGTGGAGCAGACCTGAGAGGGGCAAATCTCACAGAAGCAGAGCTTATTGGCGTAGACTTCAGTGGAGCCAACCTCAGATATGCTAACCTCAAATATGCCAATTTATATGAGACAGATCTGAGTCGGGCTAATCTGATTGGGGCTAATTTGAGAGAGGCAAATCTCAGTGACGTAGACCTTAGTAGAGCAATTTTGATTAAGGCAAACCTCATGAAAGCAACCCTTAGTGGGGTTAAATGCCTTAGTGGAGCAGATTTTAGTGGAGCTGACCTCAGTAGAGTATGTCTCAAAAGTACAAATCTCATTGGGGTAAACTTCAGAGAGGCAAATTTTAATGGTGCAGATCTCAGAGGAGCTAATCTGAGTCAGGCAGATCTCAGTGGGTCAGACTTAAGCGGACAAGATCTCAGAGAGACAGACCTCAGTGAGGCCAAACTCACTCAGGCAAATCTCAGTCGGTCAAACTTAAGCGAACAAGACCTCAGCGAGGCAGACCTCAGCGAAACAGATCTCAGTGGTACAGACTTCAGTAGTGCCAATCTCAGTCAGGCAAATCTCAGTAAAGCCAATCTCAGTGGGGCTTCCCTCAGTCGAGCCCAACTCAGTGGAGTAAAACTCAGCTCAGCAGACCTCAACGAAGCTTCCCTGAGAAATGCAGATCTTAGATGGGCAGACCTGAGAAGAGCTAATCTCACAAAGGCAGATTTGAGTGGAGATTTAGCCAACGAAGATTATATGGCTTTCAATTTAGAACAGACAGATAGAAATAGAACATTTCTCTATGAAGCCAACCTTACCCAAGCGAATCTGGCTGAAGCTAATCTCATGCGAGTCAACCTAGCTAGAGCCAATCTGAGCGAAGCTAATCTCACCAGAGCCAATCTGAGTAGGGCTAATCTGAGTGAAGTTATTTTGAGAAGCGCCAATCTAAAATACGCTATTCTCAAAGGAGCTTGGCTTAGAGCAACTTTTCTTGATAGTTCAGATTGCCAGGGAGCTAACCTGAGTGGAGCTTTTCTGCTAGGAACTCAAGCAGTAGATACAAATTTTGAGGGCGCAACATTTACTAGCGCTTGTATAGAAGACTGGAAAATTAACAGTGAAACTATCGTCGATGACGTGGTTTGTGACTATGTTTATTTGAAAGCGAATAAAAAAGAACGTCGTCCCCCTAGCGGACATTTGGCACCCGGAGACTTTACTCGATTATTCCAGAAAACACTCAAGAAAGTTGGCTTAATATTTCCTGATGGGATTGATTGGAGGTTATTTGAATCTTCGTTTCAAGAACTGCAACAAGAGCAAAAATTAAAACTGGAAAAAGTTGAAGGAGAAAGTAAGCAGTTATCTATACGAGCTATTGAAACCAAAGATGATGGTAGTTTAGTTATCCAGGTTAACTTTCCAGCTCAGTTGAATCAAGCAGAAATTGAAGAATCTTTTCAACGAAAGTATCAAGGAAAACTGGAAGCTGTAGACAAGCAACAACAACAGTCACTAAAAGATCTCGATCGAGAAAAATTAGCAATTGAGCGTCGGGATAATGCCAAACTCGAAAATATTATTCATAAATTAGCTGGAGCTGTCAATAAAGCTGAGCCTCAAAGCCTCACAGAAACAGCAGCAGAGATTCAGCGACTTTTAGAGCAATTATCCCAGATCTATCCGACTCATTCCACAGCAGAGCAGATGAGTGTGGCGACAAAAGCTATCGAGCTGATAGAGAGCGACTTGGATTGGAAGGAGCGTGCCATTAGAGCTTTCCAACAGGGTAGTCTCAAAAGTCTGAAAACCAATCCTGTAGGAGCGTTCGTTGTCAGAGCGATTAAAGGGTGGTAGGAATAGAGACTGAGGGGGTGTGGGAGGTGTGGGGAGTGTGGGGAGTGTGGGGAGAAACACACAACAAACACCTAACCAAGGATTTTAGCATGACTGAATCGGTGTTCTAGATTGTGCTAGGCTTTAAGAAGCTAAATCTAGCTTATGGCGATTTCAAAGAAATCTGGTACTGTGGGCAAGTACGCACCATTAAAGTGCCTTAACTATATTGATGGTAATTGGATACCTGCTCGATCGAAAGCTACGCTGGAAAGCCGCAATCCTTCCGACTGGCGAGAACTAGTAGCAACATTCCCTCGTTCCAGTGCTAGTGACGCGAATTTGGCTGTTGAAGCTGCTCGTCGAGCTTATCGAAGTTGGCGTTTAGTTCCGGCTCCAGTCCGTGCAGAACTGCTCGATCGCGTGGGAAAATTACTACAGCAGCACAAAGAAGAACTCGCTCATCTTATGAGTCGAGAGATGGGTAAGCCTCTAACTGAATCTAGAGGGGACGTGCAAGAGGGAATTGACTGTGCTTTCTACTATGCAGGTGAGGGTCGTCGCTTGTTCGGTCAAACTATCCCTTCAGAACTAGGCAACAAGTTTGCCATGACCGTTCGCATGCCAGTCGGTGTCTGCGCCCTGATTACTCCCTGGAATTTTCCCGTTGCTATTCCCTGTTGGAAGGCTCTCCCCGCTTTGGTATGTGGTAACGCGATCGTCTTCAAACCAGCTAAGGATACCCCCGCTTGTGCAACTGTACTAACCGAGATTTTCCAAGAGGCGGGCATACCTTCTGGAGTGGTTAACTTGGTTCACGGTTCTGGGGAAGAAGTAGGTCGGGCATTATTAGAGCATCCCGATGTTGATTTAGTATCTTTTACCGGCTCTTCCCAGACAGGAGCAGAGGTGGGAGCTACCTGCGGACGCACTCACAAGCGCGTTTGCCTGGAAATGGGAGGTAAAAACGCCCAAATTGTTATGGAAGATGCTGACTTGGATTTAGCCTTGGAAGGAGCCTTGTGGGGAGCATTTGGCACCACAGGTCAGCGCTGTACTGCTACGAGTCGCCTGATTCTACACCGCGATATTAAAGCTGAATTTACAGCTAGGTTTTTAGAGCAGACCAGCAAGTTGCGTATCGGTGTTGGTATTGACTCGGCAACTGAGGTCGGTCCCTTGGTCAACGAAGCTCAACTAAAACGGATCATTCACTATCTGGAAGTGGCTCGCAACGAAGGAGCAAAGGTTTTAATTGGGGGAGAAGTAGTTGCAGAAGAAGAATTCAAGCACGGTTACTTTTTCCAACCAACAGTATTGGATGAAGTTAAACCTGAGATGCGGGTTGCTCGCGAAGAGATATTTGGTCCAGTGGTAGTTTTGATAGAGGTAAACTCATTTGAAGAAGCGATCGCTATTCTCAACGATACCCCTTACGGTTTATCTTCCTCAGTCTATACCCGTGATGTAAATCGTGCTTTCCAAGCGATGCGAGATATTGAAGCAGGAATCACCTACATCAATGGTCCCACTATCGGCGCAGAAGTACACTTACCCTTTGGCGGCGTTAAGCAGACGGGGAACGGTCATCGAGAAGCTGGTAGCGCCGTTTTGGACGTGTTTAGTGAATGGAAGAGTGTATATGTAGACTTTTCCGGTCGCTTACAACGGGCCCAAATAGATAATCGCTGAAGAATTTTATGCCAATTCTGGAAAATAACGAGAGACTTAGAGAAGTTAGGGAACAGGGAACACAGGGAACAGTGAAGACAAGGGTTTGAGCTCTGACGGGGTGACAACCCCGTCAGGTCAAAGCGATTCTAAGCGGTAAGCAAAGACGGCATAGAAAGGATCTGCACCGCCAACGCCGAGCATTTGTAAAAAACTAGGAATTGTAGACTGACGAGCAATTACCTCTGGTTTGCTAAAACCTGGTACAGATTGAAAATAACTTTTTACCAGTTTTACTCTACTCATGTCTGTACCTTCTCTCCAAGCAGCGATCGCTTTCTGGTAAAACATGCGGTTGGAAAAACTAAAAATTGCAATACCACCAGGTTTGAGGACGCGATGAATTTCACTAAAAACCGCTTCGGGATATTGTAAATATTGCACTGAAACGGCATTGATAACTGCATCAAAATCCTTGTCTGATAGAGGTAGCTGAGGATTTTTATTCAGATTTTGCACAAAATAGCGATCGAGTCGGGAATTTTTGGCCAGTTCTTCAGAATTCATCCCGTGTCCTTCCACACGAGCAAATTCCATCTCTTCTGGCAAGTGGGAAACCCAGCTTCTCATCAGATCGAGGATGCGAGTATTGGGTTGTAGTTTTTCTCGATAGAGATTTGTCAGTTGGTCGATAAATACTTCATCTACATGAGTGACAAAACGGGGAAAAGAGTAAAATAGATTGTCCTCTGTCTCGTCTAGTTTGAGCCGTTGCTCTGGTCGCAGTTGCATAATTCCTTAAGCAAAAATAGTTGATACTTTCAGTTACGATGAATTTTGTCCCTAACACCTAATTATCTTACGGAGCGCAATTCTCTTCCAAAAGGGAAAAGAGCTACAGGTATTAGTTTTATGTGTTGATAGGCAAAAGGAATGCCTATAATTGTAATCCCTAATATTAGTGCCCAAAACAAGTGATTTAGGGCAATTTCCCAGCCAAAAACTATTAACCAGATAACATTTAAAATCATTGCCAGCAAACTGTCAGCATCTTCTGTCACTACATTTTCTTTGCCAAAGGGTGCCATACTGGCAATTCCTATTTTGATAGCTTGCAATCCGAAAGGAATACCAATAATAGTTAGACAAGTAAGTATCCCGCCGATAATGTAGCCAAGACCAGAGAGCAAGCCACCACAGATTAACCAAATAATATTACCTAGAAGGCTCATACAGCAGTTTTTGACTTAGTGTGAGACTGGGAGAGACGTTCCATGGAAATTCTATACGGAGATGGAACGTCTGTACGGAGAAAGATATAATTAACTCTTTTCCTCGAAATCGAGAGCGACAGAATTCATGCAATAGCGCTTACCTGTCGGTCGCGGTCCGTCGTTGAATACGTGACCGAGATGAGCGCCACAGGCAGCACAGACTACTTCTGTTCTACGCATAAATAAGCTGTTATCTTCTTCTAAGCCTACATTTTCTGGGGCAATGGGTTCCCAAAAACTAGGCCAACCGGTACCAGAATCATATTTAGCCTCTGAACTAAATAACTCGTTACCGCAACAGACGCATTTATAAATTCCTTTCTGTTTATAATTGTAGTATTTTCCTGTAAAGGCTCTTTCGGTTCCTTTTTTTCTGGCTACTTTAAACTGTTCTGGCGTGAGTTGCTCTTTCCACTCCTGTTCGGTTTTATTGACCTTGACAACCATTGCTATTTTCCTCGATCGCTAATCTCTCTTTACATTATTTAACAATTCTAATCTTTTTAGGAAGAAGATTTTCTTGATTGGCTTTGTCTTTGTCGCCGAATAGCTCTAGTTGCCGCTTCATGTTCTGCTAGAGTCCTACTAAATACGTGAGTGCCGTCGTAACGAGCAACAAAATAGAGATATTCTGTCTTGGCTGGATATAGGGTAGCTTTCAAACTAGCTATACCGGGACTAGCAATAGGAGTGGGTGGTAATCCGAAATTAACGTAGGTATTGTAAGGAGAAGGAGTTGCTACCTGAGAATAAGTTAGAGGTCGATCGGCAGTTTGTTTAATTCCCAGTCCGTATTCGACTGTAGGGTCAGCTTGTAGTTTCATTCCTTTGACCAAGCGCTTGGTAAACACTCCCGCAATTAGGGAACGTTCTTGAGGAACTACCGACTCTTTTTCGACGATGCTAGCTAATGTCACCCACTGCACCAGATTCAACTGAGTTTGATTTTTAGTTTGTTGGTAAACTGGCAGTGCTACCTGCTCAAACTCGTCGAGCATAATAGTAACTATGCGTTGTGCACTCAGGCGATCGCTAGAAATCTTATAAGTATCTGGATACAAAAACCCTTCTAAATGAGGCAAACCATCGGGCAACCAGGGATACTTATCTTGGGGAATTTTGCTAGCGGCTGCGATAAACTCGTCGGCGGAGAAAAAACCCTTTGACTGAAAATACTCTCCCATCTGCTTAATTGTCCAGCCTTCAGGGATAGTAAAGTTAACTTGCACAACCTTGCCTACCCAAATTTTTTTGGCAATGGCGGGAAGTGGTTCCGTTGCAGATAGTTGATAGGTTCCTGCTTTATATTCCCCTTCGCTGTCGTGTAATTGCAGCCAGTAAGTCCACAACTTCCAAGCCATAGCCGAACGAATGATACCTTTGGCTTCTAATTGCTCGCCAATTTGAGTTGCGGCTGTTCCTGGAGGAATATTGAATTGTATCTTTTTTTCAGCATCTTGGGTTTCTACCATCGGAGCAGAGATAGACCAATTCCACAATCTCCACCCTTGCCAGCCCCCAAAAATAATGACTGAAGGCAAGATTAGCCAATAGAAGATAAATCCTATTGTATTTTTAATTAGTTTCATGATGATACGTATTTGGAAAACCGCGATGTTTCCACTCGCGGAGGAACAATCGTCAAATGGCTTTAGCCGTGAGTGAAATATGGTAAACTACCAATAGTTAACAAGTCGCAGAGATTTTTGGAGTGAGGGTGAGATTCCCGGTAATTGGACGCTCTAGTTAAAAGGTAGGTTGGGGAAATTCCAATCTCGGTGTCATGCACTCTAGACTTAGCCTTTACCAGCAAAGCTTTCAGATTGAGCGAAACAAAACAGTTAAACATAGCTAAGGATATCTAAATTTATAAAGTAGGCTCAGACCCAGAAATGGGCAAGAGAGTAGTGGTTTTTTGGCTAACCCTTTAAGCATTCTTATGTCTTCAGAATCTCGAGAGCGAAGCGGTGCTTTAGCAAGGAAAGTGCCAATTGCCTAATTTCTTGCTCTTATTCTAGTTCTTCAAAAAGTAACTCTTCGAGTATGGGTTGAATTTGTCGATCTTCTGGAGAAACCAATTGTAATTGACCAGCTAGATTAGACTGAGCTAACAGCAGTAAAGGTGCGATAGGAGTGTAAATACTGTACTTTTGGCTGCCGTGATAGAAGCTAGCCAAAAACTGTAATTCTTCTGCTTCGAGTTGGCTCTCTTCTTCATCGAGTTCCAAAGTAACAATTCTATCTTCTTCTAGGGGCGGTAGTTCTCCTGTAACAGTAAGGGTATAGGCAGTATGCTTGAGAGTTAGATCTAGTTCTGCTAGTACGGCTTTGGCATCAGCAAAGATTTGTTTGATCTCCGTTTCGTCTTCGATCGCCACAACTTCAGAAATATCTTCTTCTGCTGTATCCTCCTCCGCAGCAATAATTACTATAGGCGAGTCTACCGGCATCAGTAGCAGGTAAGTTGAGTCGTCTGTTTCCAGGGAATTTTCAACATAACATTCAAGCGATCGGCCACTTTCGTCAGTCAGCGTTATGCTTTCTGAATCGAATATCCCGTTGTCTTGAGAAAATTTATAAGAGGACATAGCAACTAAAAATGCTGCTACTAAACATTAATGAAACCTTTGCCCCTAGTCAAGGGATCGACTTGAGAATCTGCTGGGGACTCGTCAAGTCATTAGTTACAAATCACTGCAACTAGAGATTATCCTTTATTTGTTGACCCTCAAACCAGTCACTATTATGGAAGTATTCTACACTGCGAACGTCAGTCAGGTTATATTGCAGGGGAGTAATGGTAATATAATTAGCGCTAATGGCTTGCACGTCGGTAGGAATCTCAAAGGATAGGTGCAAGTGTTCTGGTTGTTCGATCTCCTTAATTACCTCCCCAGCTAGCCAGTAATAGCTTTTACCGCGAGGATCGAATCGCTTTTGAAAGTTTTCTATATAACGACGTAACCCTTGACGAGTAAGTGCCACCCCAGCAATTTCTTCTGGTTTCACAGAGGGTACGTTAACGTTAAGTAATGTTGCTTCAACTAAGGGTTTGTTTGCCAAACGGGTAATTAAACTATTGGCAAAATTAGCAGCAGTTTGAAACTCTTTAGAGGTAAAACTAGCCAAACTGATAGCTATGCTAGTAATTCCTTCAATGCTACCTTCCATCGCCGCTGAAACCGTCCCAGAGTAGAGAATATCCGTGCCGAGGTTAGAACCTTGGTTAATGCCAGAGAGGACAAAATCAGGGCGAGTATCTAAAACCGCACTGAGGGCGAATTTAACGCAATCTGAAGGGGTTCCCGAACAAGACCAAGCTGTTACTTGGGGATGGAAAATAGAGTCAACTATCTCGGCACGAATCGGTCGGTGTAAAGTGAGTCCGTGACCCGTAGCAGAACGTTCTCGATCGGGACAGACAACTGTAACCTGATGACCGGCTTTTGCCAAAGTATTAGCGAGGGTTCGCACCCCTAAAGCAAAGACACCGTCGTCATTGCTGATTAACAATTTTAGATATTTGTCATCGATCATTACTATTTACTATTAAGAGCGCTTTGAGTTACACTTTCGCTTTTCTTATTTTCCATCACTTCACTAATTAACGATTGCGTCTTTCGCTAAACTGTAAAAGTGGGTGGCATATTAGACTAATCAATTAAAACATTTAATCTGCTAAGCATGAGCAATTCTCCCAACCAGCTAGAGAATCAATTAAAAGAACTGCAACAGGATGCGCAAAAGGCGATCGCGGCGATCGAGGATCTTCAAGGTTTAGAAGAACTGAGAATAGCTTACCTGGGCAAAAAGGGACAGCTGTCGCAAATTTTGAGAGGTATGGGCAAGCTAAGCCCACAAGACAGACCTAAAATTGGTGCTGTAGCCAATGAAGTTAAAGAAGCATTACAAGAGAACCTAGAACGTCAGCGCCAAGAATTACAAGCAGCAGCAATTCAGGCTCAACTGGAAGCGGAAACCATAGACGTTACTATGCCCGGTGTCAGCCGTCCTCTGGGTCGCACTCATCCTCTTTCCGGGACAATTGACAGAGTATTAGATATATTTGTCGGTTTGGGCTATACTGTCGCCGAAGGCCCCCATATGGAAACAGATTATTATAACTTTGAAGCCCTCAACACTCCTGCTGACCACCCAGCGCGGGATATGCAGGATACTTTTTACTTGCCTGATGGTAACCTCCTACGCACCCATACTTCTTCGGTGCAGATTCGCTATATGGAGAACCATCAGCCCCCCATTCGCATTGTTGCTCCCGGTCGAGTTTACCGCCGAGATACAGTTGATGCCACCCACTCTGCTGTGTTTCATCAGGTAGAAATTTTGGTAGTCGATCGAGGACTAAAATTTACTGACCTCAAAGGTACGATTAAAGAATTTTTACGACAGATGTTTGGCGAAGATCTGCCCGTAGTTTTTCGTGCCAGTTATTTCCCCTTTACCGAACCTTCAGCAGAAGTAGACGTGCAATGGAAAGGTAAATGGTTGGAGGTCATGGGATGCGGTATGGTCGATCCAAACGTGCTGAAAGCGGTAGGTTACGATCCAGAAATCTATACTGGATTTGCTGCTGGTCTTGGAGTAGAAAGATTTGCTATGGTATTGCACCAAATTGACGATATTCGACGTTTGTACAGCAGCGATCTGCGCTTTTTAAGGCAATTTTAAGGTCTAATGATTGAAAATTATTCACTTTTGCTAATTTGACAGCTCAGTGACAGCACTAGTGACAGCACCAGTCGAACTCCTCAATTCCGAATCTGATTTGCTAAATTTTTAGAGGGAAGAAAATCTCGTTCTCAAAGCTGAAGCTTTGGGTAAAAAACCAAGCTAAAAGTGACAATCTAGTAACAGACGATCTCGCTCTTAGGAGAAAATATGGCAAATAAAAAACATCTATCTATGCTCAAGAAAGGTGTAAAAACATGGAATGAGTGGAGAAGTAAAAATTCTGATATAATTCCCGACCTTAGCGAAGCAAATCTAATTAAAAAAAACTTGATGGGTGCCGATCTATCTCAGGTAAATTTGGCTGGGGCTGATATGATCGGAGTTGTACTCAAAGAGGCAAACCTGAGCGGAGCCGATCTGACTCAAGCAGATTTAAGCCTAGCTAATATGATGTGGGCAAATCTCGTTCAGGCAAAACTGGTTCAAACCAACTTAATGGATGCCAACCTGACTCAGGCAGACCTGACTCAAGCAGACCTGACAGCGGCTATTCTTCGAGGCACAAACTTGATGGGAGCCACCCTCAATGCAGCCGATCTTAGCGTTACAGATATGATTGGAGCTAACTTGAGCAGTACTCAAGTAGTATCTACCAATTTTGACCGTGCTAACCTGACAGGAGCCTGTTTAGAAGATTGGCATATAGATGGAGGCACTAATCTTGAAGATGTAGTTTGCGACTTTGTTTATTTGGAAGCCAATCAACAACAAAAGTGTCCTAGTAGCGGTACTTTTGGTATAGGAGAATTCGCTAAACTATTTCAAACATAAATTAGTCTAGCTGGGGAATAGTTCCTCCTCCTGAGTGCGAGTCTACAGGGAGAGGAATTATTGTTCTCCCTTAACTTATAAAGCTTATGAGTACAGACGTTCCACTTAATGTCTCTTCTGACACTAAATGGATTACTCAAATCCCCTTTATCGAGCTTAAATGACATCTAATCACTCCCTCTGCTTACCCTGCTTTCTTAGAGAAAAGTGGGTACATAAATTGGATTCGGTTTGATTTGGAGTGTAGTGACACTAGCCGCCACCAACTTTTGCCAAACAACCTTTGATAGTTTTAAGCAATTCCGAGGCAGCCAGCGGCTTAGTTATATAAGCGTCTGCTCCTTGTTTCATCCCCCAGTAACGATCGAATTCCTCATTTTTAGTAGAACAGATTAATACTGGGATTTCTTGTGTAGTGGGATTGTTTTTAATCCACCGACACAATTCATAACCGTTCATCTGAGGCATAATCAAATCCGTGATGACCACATCGGGACTATCTGTTTGGATTTTCTCTTGTGCTTCCAAACCATTGGTTGCTTGAACTACCTTAATGGCGTCACTTCGCAGAATTTGTAAAAATACTTCCCGTGATGTATGACTGTCATCCACAACTAAAACTGTCATCATAAATTTTACCTGTGTAGATTTTGTCTAAATAAAATAAACAACTGAATTGAAATCTTTACTCATTTTTAACAAGATTAATAAAAAAGTAAGATCCGCATTTATGCGGATTCTTATAGGTAAAATATAGGATGGCAAAAAAAATTTATATTTTTTAATAAAAGAGGGGGTGAGAGGGATAAGTGAAGTGTGGGAGGTGTGGGGAGTGTGGAAAAACGTTAAGTATTCTTGTCTCTACTCTTAATTTCTTTTAACAAATCCTGGTAAAGCTTTCTAGCAACTTCTAATCGTTCCCACTCTTTGGCATCTCTTCTCTCAAGTCCTTGATTATGCAATAAAAAATCAGCAATAGTAATCAGTTGGTCTTGTTCTTCTGGCGATAATTGGGACAAAATTTCAACTATTTTGTAAAAAGCTGATACGTTAGTAATCTTGTCTATGCCACGTATCTGATTATTAATTCCTGATAAAAAATCTTTCATTAACGAAACTTCTATACCCTTCCCTAATAATAGCTCCACAATATCATTAATATCATTTTCTTGCCCTTTTTTTACAGAGTCTCTACCCTTTTTGCCCAGATTAATACTATCAAAATTGCTATCCCAAGGATCGCTATTAATTTGATTAGTATCATAACTATATTCCCTACTACCTTCTTTTTTTTTATCTCTTCTTCTATATTTAAGTAAATAACCTGGATATTACTTAAATTGTCTGACAAATCTTGTTTAATAATGTTCTTAATGTATTCCTCAATTAACTGACGATCTACTTTAAATCCATATTCATCGTCAAAGTTAACTGCACGATCTATTTGTGCAGTAATAGCATCCCAATTGTGGGAAGCGCGAGCAGCTATTTTTTGTAAATCTCTTTCATCTTCGGAAATAAAAGTAACTGAATTTCTTACTGGTCTGCCGTAAATTTGCGAACGTTTAGCTGCTTTTAAGGCCGTAATTACTAAAATAGATTTACTCTCACCTTTGGCTAAAATTATTGAAGCTACTTCGCTGTCGTAAAAATCGGTAATTAATCCCTGTTGACCGCTTTTATCCTTAACCTTAAGCAGAAGGGGAGGATTGTCTTTTAATTGATTTTCTTGCTGCAGAATTTTCATCCAACAATAATCCTGCTTGGGATGAAGACCGCAAGTTTGAACGTAAATATCCATAAGCAAGTTAGAAATAAAAAATGCAGTAATTTTTACATTTAATTAAATATTTAACCAATCTTTGCCTTGTATCACTTCAAAGCCATTGTTTGTTTTACAATCTTTGGCAAACTCGCGTACTGCTTCTTTTAAATATTCATCTAAGCTGAACCAATCGCGGACAAAGTTAAATACTCCCCATTGATTTTCTACGTGCTGTTTTAGCAAAAACCTTAATATATACTTCAGTGGCTGTTCGTTATCTTGGGGTTGATATTGACTATCTGGATTAGGCTTTTTAAATCTAGGTATGGGCTCGCCATTAATAACATCAATATAGGAAAAGAAAATAGTGCCAATTGTCTGAACTGGCGTAACTACTACCGTCACTTTATCTAGCAGAGGTTCAGAACTAAAAAAGTCTAATAAACTAGCATATTCTGTTTTAATTCGTTGCAATAAAATATTCGCTGAGGTTGGGTTTTGTAAGTAGGTTTCGCATTTAATTGGTGCGAGAATTACTAGACGGGGAGAGTTAAGATCTCCATAAACCCTTTTGAAATGGGCGGTTATATCTAAAGGTCTATTTCTAGTATAGTGCCACTTACCTTTTGCTTCCATTAATGCAGGGGTATCTATAGCAATTAAAACGGCAACAGATTTGTCGAGACGCTGTTTGACAAACTCCTGTTCTTCCTGGTTATTTTCGGCAATAACATAGCCTCCAGGATAGTCCCAAAAATGCAGGCGCAGAGAGGATTTTTTTCCTTTTTGACCCAAATCGAAAACAAAAGAGCGAATAGATTTTGGTCCTGCAGCAGCTTCAGTACTGGCAATACCACCGCCTTTGAGATTATCGTTTAAGCTTTTCAATTCAGCTAGTTTATTGCC
Source organism: Prochloraceae cyanobacterium (assembly GCA_051439565.1). Lineage (GTDB taxonomy): Bacteria > Cyanobacteriota > Cyanobacteriia > Cyanobacteriales > JBFRWL01 > JBFRWL01. The sequence goes on along the minus strand of JBFRWL010000074.1, from coordinate 11,056 downwards.
CAAAATAGAGGTGGTTCTTTGGTCGGGGGTGAATTGTATCCTAGTTTTAGCAATGTTTTGCTCGTATTCATAAAACATCGAGGTTAAGAAGCTAGTCTTACCCACATATCTCGCACCGAGCATAGTAATATTAAGTTCGCGCATTGATATATCCTTGTTAATTGTTAATTGTTAATTGTTAATTGTAGAGAACTAGGTTGATTAGATAATGCTACTTGTTCGACTGAGTTTAACCATTCTCGATGAATAGTACGAAGACGATCGAGTTCTTGAAATTCAGACCAAACTTGGGAGCGAAATTCGTCGAGGAAAATCCGCCACTCATCTTCTACACCAGCGGCGCGGAGAATGCGATCAATAAATTCTTCTACTATGGCAAAAGCAGCTTGACTGGGTTCGTCTAGTAAGTCTTCTAAGGCATTTTCGCACTTATAAACTGCTTCGGCATGGGCGGTTTTGAGACAGTCTTGCACTTGTTCTGCGTCGGGCGATTTAGGTAGCCTGAGGGATGCTGCTTCGTTAGGGGTGAGGATATCGAGATGTTGGCGAATGCGATGCTGTATAAATCCCCGATAGGACAATTCAAACTCAGCCAAAACTTTGAATCCAAATTTAATTTTACTGGCTTTTCCTGGGATTAGTTCTTCTGGGATTAGGGCGGCGATCGCGCCGATAAACTCCGCCCCTCTTGTTTCTGTGAGTCCTCCCAAACGACCGTTTCTAATCAATGCTTCCCCTACCTGAGATTTTACTCGCTCCAGCGATCGCTTTAGTCCCCGATCTAAAGATAAAAAGTGTTGGGAGAGATGGGCGCGAATTTCATTGAGATACATTCCGTAGGCAATGTCGTAACCACCATGTTCTAAATTTCTCGCCTCGATCTCTTCTAGGGAAGGAATACTAGTATCCTGTCTGCAAGTATCTATCGCAGCTTCTACCTGATGCTGGAAGTCTAGATCTACTTGGTAACGCTGTTTGCGCAACTCTTCTAGTAATTGAATCAAACCTTTAGCTATGTCGGTGCGAAACTGATTGAATAGAGGGACAAATAAGGGAGAGATTTTATCTTCTTCCACGATTCTGCCAAAAGCGTGGCGGGCTTGGTCTAATTGGCTATAAACTTCGCCCTGTAATTTAATTATCTCATCTTGACAGGAACGGACGTATTCTCGGTCTAGAGATTCTATATTTTTAGCTAGGTAGTCGAGGACGCGATCGAAAACCTCTCCCACCTCTTCTGTTTTAGAACAGTCAGCAATATCGCTTCTGACAACCCTAATGGGATCGAGATTTTTCTGTAATGTTTCGCAAGCTTTGAGGTTCTTAGTTCTGAGACTGTGATTGAGAATCATAAAAGAACGTTGGGGAAGATTATTCAACGCGCCAGCAGCGGTATCGTAAAGTTTTGTATCTACTGGTTGCCATTGATAGCGCAACGGATCTGGTCTTTTAACGAACAGAACTATATCTACTTCTTCTCCCAAGGTTTTGAGCATTAGTTTCTCGTCTCCCAGCCGCGAGTCGCCTAAACCGGGGATGTCAACTAAAGCAATTTTGCCTACATCTGAATTTTGAAAGGGACAATGTATCTTGACTTGTCGTACTGCTAAATGCTGAAAGGAGATTAGGCGATCGTCATCGTCCCGTTTTTGCATTACGTATTCTGGGATTTCTTCTCTCCTAATCGGATAAGTTTTAGGTCTTCCTGGTTGCAATAGATTTTGATATTGGCTCAGATTATAGTGATAGTCGTCCCGCAAGTGCTTGTACATTTTCTCGTCGGTAGCACCACTAGGAGGTATTGGCGGGAATTGTTGGTTAGCAAAGTCGTTAAGACTTGCGGGTTTGTCCTCAAAACCGAGTTCGTTGTAATAGGGATAGATAACCTCTTGGAGAAATGAATGCTCTGAATGCAGGGTAACTTGAGCTGCGGTCTCTCCTAGTTGATTTTCAATTGTACTGCGAACGGCGGTGCAAGCTCCTCCTTCTAGGGCAGGAATTTCGCGATCGCTGAGTCCGCTTAAGCTTTTAAGTAGGGTACTCTTTCCCTGTCCCATTAATCCCACTACACCAATGTTGAGGGTAGGACGGGAGAAACGTTCCCGAAGAGTGTCTAATTTTTTAGCTTCGCGCTCAATTTGGGGAAAAATTGGGTTAAAGTTGATCGCCTCTAGTCTGCGAGTAATATTGGCATCTTCAATCTGGGCAATTAAGCGATCGCGATGTTCTTCGAGGTGGCGCAGGGCTAAGCCCAATGATTGAAGGTTTACTTGTACTGTATCAATCTTGTTTGCCAGAGGACGGCGCTTCTGGATGATGCTGGCAATTATTTCTGTTCTACCCATATTGCGGCGCTCTAAGCCAGTGTGTCTTCGATTTTATAACACAGTTTAGCGCTGGTGGTGACAATCTCTGCAATACCTATTCCCCAATCACCAGTCCCAATTTTTGAGCTAGCTAGAATGCTTGCCAGCGATCGTTTTTAGACCCGATCGTCGCCATTCCATCATGCCGCCACTAATATTATAAACTTGAGTCCAACCAGCTTTAGCGAGTTGGGCAGCAGCAATTACGCTGCGATGGGCAGTCAAACAAATAACAGCAACTGGTTCGTCAGTAGATAAATCTCGAAACCACTCAGGCAAAACCCAACGACGTAGCCAAGTAATTCTTGCCAAGAGAAGGCGTGGCAGACTTAAATTAATTGCACCAGGCGCATGAAACATGACGTACTCAAAACTGCTGCTAACATCTATCAGACGAGGAGGATTAGATAATTTGAGAAACTCCTGTGGTGATATGTCAATAACGGTCGATTTGCTCGCAAATGTGGATGTAATCTTCATTTTATGTTTGTGAATTTCAAAACATAACTAATTAGTAGTTTAGCCAATTACTTAAAAATGTTTTGTATAAAAGAGTAAAAAACATGCGATCGCTAATATGGATCTTCGTTTAGTGGCATTTTCTGGTGCGGTTCAACTGTCTCGATCCACAGGCATTGAAAATTACTAACAGAAACTTATGAATCTTAAAAATACTCAGGCAATCAATCCTAAAGAACTTTCCAAGGCGGTAACAACTACATCTGTAACTATCTGAATGCGATAGGTACAGGCATTGGTCTTAGCGGAGTTAAACGTTCCATTTTCCCAATACTTGTTACTTCCTGCTCCACCACCGCAAATTCCAAAATAGGGACAAGTCTGACGACACAGAGCAATTCCAGCAGTTATATCTTGGTAAATGCGTTTAAATTTTTCAGTGTAGCAGACAGATTCTAAAGTATTTTCTAAGACATTTCCTAATATGAAGTTTCCATATCTTTGTGTTGTTACCGATAATAGCTCTGGATCGAAGGTAGAAAAATTACCAAGATAATCGATATTGACAATGGCGAACGGCTGATTCATTTCCGTATTTTCTAACCGTTCCTCTTCATAAATTAAACTGCCTAGAGTTTCAAATTCTCGCAATTGGAATTCACCATTACTTTGGGTTGTCAACTCCCAAAACCGTTTGATAAATTTGCGATAACGTTCTTCTATACCCTTTTTATTTAAGGATGAAGACTGATTGATGCCCTCAGTTTCCTCCATATTGAAACCGACATCAGTAATGCCGTTTTCCATGAAGAAGTTAAAGATTTCGTCGGGGTAATCTAGGGAATCTGCGGTAACGACAGCAATGATATTGTGGGGAATTTTGTTCTTTTGTAGGTAATGAATCCCCCGCATAGTTAGTTCGTGAGTGCCTAGTCCTTTTCTAGTTTGGCGATGGGCATCGTGAATAAATTTTGGTCCGTCGATACTCACACCAACGTGTACGGGGTATTGTTTAAAGAAATCACACCAAGCTTGGGTAATTAAAGTGCCATTGGTTTGAAAAGAATAGTTAAAGGAAAAACCTTTAGTGTTGTACTTTTGATTGGCTTGATCGATTTTCTCAAAAGCTGACTGATAAAAAGAAATGGGAACTGTTAGAGGTTCGCCTGCGTGCCAGCAAATGGTAAAGTCTGCCCCAAAAAAGCGACTGGTAAAGATATTTTTAAAGATAGGTTCGATTAAATCGAGAGATAGTCGATTTTTGAGGTGTCGATTTGGTAAATAACAGTAATCACAGTTGAGATTACAAAAAGGAGTTGGCTGAATAACTACGAGATTAATCGGCCCAAATTGAGAAAAGTCCATAGAGCGAGCTAGAAGTTTAGTTAATTTAAGAGAGCTAACACTCTTCCCTCACGATCTGTCAGGATGAGGTATTGGTTTAGGTCGAGAGGAGACATTATATCAAATCCGAACTAAAACAATACTGATACACTCAGCGGTTCCCTTCGGTAGTATCTTGATGAGATAATTGACAGCGGCTGCTTTTAGCTTGAGAGTAACGGTTAGCGGTTTCGGAGAAGTCTTTGTTGATTGGCTCATCCAATTAGTATCCCAGATTTTGGCTGCTGGCGATCTCGCCTACGCGGAGCGTGTCGAAGACTAGCGAGACATTGCGTGATCCCAACTCAAAATGGTAAAACACGAGATATAATTGATTAAGCTATAAAATAATTTAATTAGATAAAATATACCCCAATCTGAGTGACCTTGGTAGCTCTAATCCAAACAATTCGAGAAGTTATGACTAGCTGGTGGTCTAAGTTTACACTTCAGACCCGCTTAATGGCAGCTGTAACTTTAATTGTCTCCTTATTAATGAGTGGTCTGACGTTCTGGGCAGTTAACAAAATTCAGCAATAATCTCTGATCAACGACACTCGCTTTGGTCGCGATCTAGGACTGTTGATGGCTGCCAACGTTGCACCATTAATTGCAGAAAACAATTTAACTGAGGTAGCCCGATTTTCCCATCGCTTTTACAGCGCTACCTCTAGCGTGCGCTACATCATCTATGCTGATGAGCAAGGCAAAATTTTCTTTGGAATACCTTATTCGGAAGCAAAAGTTAAAAATTCCCTGACAATTGAACGCCGCATCCAGCTACCAGAAAATTACGCTGAAAACTCCGAACTATCAATGGTACGCCAACACGTGACATCTAGTGGGCAAGTCACAGATGTTTTTGTGCCTCTCAAACACGAAGATAAATATTTAGGCGTACTGGCGATCGGAATCAATCCTAATCCGACTGTAGTTACCTCTTCTAACTTAACTAGGGATGTAACCATTGCTGTGTTTATCTCTATTTGGGCAATGGTGATTTTAGGCGCAGTAATTAATGCCCTGACTATTACCCAACCAATCAAAGAGTTACTGTTGGGGGTAAAAAATATTGCTGCAGGAAATTTCAAGCAACGGATTGACTTACCCTTAGGAGGAGAACTCAACCAATTAATTTCCAGCTTTAACGAAATGGCAGAACGACTGGAAAGTTACGAAGAGCAAAATATTGAAGAACTAACTGCCGAGAAAGCAAAGCTAGAAACTTTAGTATCTACTATTGCTGATGGAGCAGTTTTGATTGATACTAACTTGCATTTTGTTTTAGCCAATACTACGGCAAGGCAGATGTTTGGCTGGGAAGGGAAAGAGCTAATTGGAGAAAGTCTTCTCCATCACTTGCCTTCAGAGATAACTGTTAAATTAACTAAGCCGCTTTATCAAATTGCTGCTGGGGAAACTTTAAAACAGGAGCAATCAAAATCTCAGAACCATTTAGAGACAGAAGTACTGCCTGAACGCGGCGAGTATCGCATTACCTTCAATCAAAGCAGCCAACGCACTATTAGGGTTCTTTTGACTCAAGTTCTCGACCAGTCTAAAGAAAATGTTAAAGGCATTGTGATGACAGTGCAAGATATTACCCGTGAAGTAGAGCTAAATGACGCAAAAAGTCAATTTATCAGCAATGTTTCCCACGAATTGAGAACGCCGCTATTCAATATTAAATCCTTTATTGAAACTCTTTCAGAATACGGACAAGAGCTAACAGAAAGTGAGCGTCGCGAGTTTCTCGAAACTGCTAATCACGAAACAGATAGGTTAACTCGTCTAGTTAATGACGTGTTAGATTTATCTAGATTAGAATCGGCCAAAACTTATCAACTTTGCTCTGTAGACTTAGCGCAGCTAATTGAGCAAACTCTACGCACTTACCAGCTTAATGCTAAGGACAAAGGTATAAAATTAAGCCAGGAGCTAGAACCAAATTTACCGCCAGTTTTAGGTCATTACGATTTGTTACTGCAAGTAATGACTAATTTGGTGGGTAATGGACTCAAATTTACTAAGTTAGGCGGAAAGGTTAAAATTCGCGCCTATCAGCTTAAATCTAATCCTCACGCTTCTCAACAAATACCACCAGTACGAGTGGAAGTATCGGATACTGGAATTGGGATCGATCCAGAAGATCGAGAGGCGATTTTTGATCGCTTTTTCCGAGTAGAAAATCGGGTTCACACTTTAGAAGGAACGGGATTAGGATTGTCAATTGTTAAAAATATTATTGATAAGCACAACACCAGTATTCACCTGCTAAGTGAAGTAGGTGTAGGTACAACTTTCTGGTTCGAGCTACAGGTATATCAAGGCAGTTCTGTTGATTTATCTAAAGTAGAGCATTCTATAGTACGAGAAACTACATCAAATACTGCTGGTTTATTCTTTCCTTAATCAATATAAACTAATTAAAGAAAATACCAAGAGGCAGTACGACCATTTACACACCCCCTTTAGCTCGCTTAATTGAACAATTACAAAGTTTACCAGGCGTGGGACCTAAAACTGCCCAACGCTTGGCACTGCATATACTCCAGCGTTCGGAAGCAGAGGTAGAGAATCTAGCTCGAGCTTTAATTGAAGCAAAAAAGCAAGTTGGTTTGTGTAAGATATGCTTTCATTTGTCGGCTCAACCAGTTTGCGAAATCTGCCGCAATCCTAATCGAGATAGTAACACTATTTGTGTGGTTACTGACTCCCGCGATGTAATTGCCTTGGAAAAAACGCGAGAATATCGAGGTAAGTATCACGTTCTAGGAGGGGTAATTTCGCCGATGGATGGCATTGGTCCAGAACAATTGTACATTCAGCCTTTAGTCAAGCGAGTTAGTCAGCAAAAGATCGAAGAGGTAATTATCGCAATTAGTCCTAGCGTGGAAGGGGAAACGACCACTCTTTATATCGGTCAACTTTTAAAGCCATTTACCAAAGTAACTCGGATTGCTTTTGGTTTACCGATGGGGGGGGATTTAGAATATGCTGATGAAGTAACTTTGGCAAGAGCTTTAGAAGGACGGCAGGAACTGGATTAACTTATAATGTGAATCCTGGTTGAATACTCATACTATTGGGGAGGTCAGAGGTCAGAAGTCAGAGGTCGGAAGTCAGAGGTCGGAAGTCAGAAGTTAGGGTTTGAGTTAATGATCCCAATGATGATTTATTAGTAATTACCTAGATTTCCTATAATAGCCAACTGGGAATAGAAGCTAATTGAAAATGATAAAGAGTAAACAAAAATCTTTAAAGCGAGTCTATGGCGCGTTAATTTCTTTAACTGCTTTGACGATCGCTACTGTAGGATCAGTGCTGACACTAGATCGTGAAACTGCTGTAGCACAGTCGTCGCGAGAAAGTCGATCTCAAGCATCCAATTCTTCTAAGAGTTTCCAAGATTGGTGCCTTGAGAAAGATAATTTGGCTTCTGAAACTAAACTTACTGTTGAAGTATTGCTCGAATTTGCTGGCGAAGAGTCTTGCGATTTAGCTAATCTGATATTAACTAATTTGAAAGTACTCAGCCTTAATGCTCGCAATATTTCGGATCTTCGTCCTCTGAGTTCTCTAACTAGCCTGACACGACTAAATCTAAACCTGAACAAAATTTCCGATCTCAGTCCCCTCAGTTCCCTGACTAACTTAACTCTTTTATCCCTCGGGGGCAATCAAATCTCCGATCTGAGTCCCCTAAAATCTTTAACTAAGTTAGATCGGCTGATTCTCATCAATAACCGCATCTCCGATCTTCGTCCTCTGAGTTCTCTGATTAACCTATCGGAACTCTATCTTAATTCCAATCTGATCTCCGACCTCACTCCTCTTTCATCCCTAACGAATCTGACTGAACTGTATCTGAATCGCAATCGCATTTCTGATTTGAGTCCTCTAGCTTCATTAATTAACCTAAGGGAACTGTATCTGAATCACAATCGCATTTCTGATTTGAGTCCTCTAAGTTCATTAATTAACCTAAGGGAACTTTCTCTTAATTCTAATCAAATCGATCAAGTTGAACCTCTGTTTGATTTACCCAATTTGACAGAAGTTTACCTTCACAGAAATCCAGTGACTAGTCAATTTTGTCCAGATAATCCTGAGGCATTGTGTTTTATAAAAAATTAAAAGAAATAAATTTCTTGGCTAAGACCTGAATTGGTTATTGGTTTTTCGACTTCTGTACAGGCGTTTCAGGAAACGTCTCTACTTTAAATTCTGACTTGAATATATGTATCTAAAAACCCTCCACCTGCGTTCATTTCGTAATTACCTGGATCAGCGGGTGAAGTTTGACGCTCAAAAGACGATTTTGGTAGGGAATAATGCTCAGGGTAAGTCTAATCTTCTCGAAGCAGTAGAGTTACTTTCAACTCTAAAAACTCATCGAGCCAACCGCGATCGCGACTTAGTTCGAGAAGGAGCGACTACTGCTCAAATAGAAGCTACCATAGAACGTGCCTATGGTGCAGCAGAATTAGCCTTAACTTTACGCCGACAAGGAAGACGCACCGTTACCCTCAATCAAGAATCTTTGCGCCGTCATCTAGATTTTTTAGGGGTTCTCAATTCCGTACAGTTTTCTAGTCTAGATTTAGAATTAGTGCGAGGTTCGCCGGAGTGTCGTCGCAGTTGGGTTGATGCTCTCCTAGTTCAGTTAGAGCCGATTTATGCTTATATTTTGCACCAGTACCACCATATTTTAAAACAAAGAAATGCTTTATTAAAAAAAATTCGCGCTCGTTCTTCAGAACTCTACACCAAGCGCGATCGCTATTCTAGTCTACAATTGAACGAACCTGTAACCCAGACAATTACTCCCGATCTCTGCCAACTTAAACTCTGGGACGAGCAATTGGCCGAAACTGGTTCGAGAGTAACCCGACGACGAGCTAGAGTTTTAGCAAGACTAGCACCCTTAGCTCAAGCATGGCATGCTAGCATTAGCGGTAAAACTGAGTTTCTCACGATTAAATACGCTCCCAATGTTAGCTGGTCAGAAGACCACCCAAACAAGGTCAAACAAGCCTTTTTAGAGAAAATAGAACAGCGTCGTATTGCCGAACAGCAACTAGGTACGACAGTAGTTGGACCCCATCGAGATGAGGTAGAGTTAACTATTAACGATACACCTGCTAAGTCCTATGGTTCCCAAGGACAGCAACGTACCCTTGTCTTGGCATTAAAGCTAGCAGAGTTGAAGCTAATTGAAGAAGTAATAGGAGAACCGCCATTACTGCTATTGGATGACGTTTTAGCCGAACTCGATCCCAACCGCCAAAACCAGCTCCTTCATGCTATTCAAGACCGCTTCCAAACTTTAATTACCACAACCCATATAAGTTCTTTTGATGCTCAATGGCTTAAATCTTCTCAAATTCTCTCGGTTGAAGCAGGAAAGATCGTAGTTAATTAAGAAAAAAAATACATTGAGTTACTAATTGCCAAATAGTTTTTTGCCAAAACTTACCCGTGCCGTTTGTCCTACACCACAAAACTTGTGAGGTTGGTTGCGACTTGAGGAAGGAGGAATGAGAACGGTAACGCGATTGAGAGGTTCTCCCTCCAGTCCTTCTGGAATAAGAGGAGAAAGAGCTTTAACGCTTGGCACTCCCGACTCGTCTCTCTGTTGTTGATTTCTATCGATCGGCTTAATTAGCTCCACTTTACCAGTCAGCTTTTCATTGGTGTCCACTAGCTCTACGATCACCGGTTCTGTGATATCGATACTGTTAGCTCGATCGGCGCTAACTACTATTTCTACCCAAATCTGCTGGCAATCTAGCAAGGTCATAATTGGTTCTGACTGCTTTACCTGCTCGTCTCGTTCTCGGTGAATTTTGTAGATTACTCCGGCAAAAGGAGCAGATACTGGCTTCTGAAGCTCCCTATATTGAGATTTTTCCAGCTCTAGACGCTTTTTAGCATTTTCTATTTCTGCGCTGAGGGTATCCGCTAGGATGGATTGGGTTTGCACTTCCTTGCGCAAATCTTGTATTTCTTGAGTGACATTTTTTGCCCAATCCCCATATTCCACGATCGCCAGATTACTTTGTGATGTCCTCAGAGCAACTTGAGCCGCCTTTAAAGACGCACGAGCTTTCTCTACTTTTGCCTTAGCCCCTTGCCAACGGGAGTAGGTTTGATCTAGTTTATTTTTCGATATTGCCCCTTGTGCGTATAAATTTTCGTAATTCTGATATTCGTGTCCTAGAGCTTCCGCTTCCCGTTTTGCCGATTTTAAAGCTGCTTGACTCTTAGCAACCTTATTCGATAATATTCTCTGGTCTTCTTGCCATAGAGATTCGTGCTGTATTTCTAGACTTTCCAAGCGATTTAGTTGGGAACCTTTAGTTTGAAGTATTGATTGAAGTTGAGTCTCTTTCGATTTAATCTCTGCTTTGAGCTTTTCAATAGATTGCTGTTCTTGTTCGCTACGCTCTACTTTAGCTAGGATATCCCCAGTTGTAACTGCCATTCCTGGTTTGAAATAGAAAGCAGTTACTTTGCCGTCTATAGGTGCTCCCAATCTAACTACTCTACTATTGACTAATCCATCTTCGAAAATCAGGTGAATCAAACGATAGCCGATCGATCTGATCCCTATTACTAATCCTGTACCTCCCAAGATTGCACACGTACCTGCTATAATTACCAGCCGCAGAGAAATCCGCTTCTTGACTGATGGAATTAAATCTGAATTAGTGCCGGGGGAATTGAGGCTATTTTTGGGAATACCTAAAAATCTCTTCATACTAAATTGCTCGACCTGTTAAGGAAAGCCAGATAAAGTAAACAAACTATAACAATTCAAAACTTAACTTGAAATTCCATTCTAC
>JBFRWL010000073.1:0-29003 GCA_051439565.1 Prochloraceae cyanobacterium | reverse complement strand
CCACGGTGTCAGGGGTTCGAATCCCTTCTCGCCCGTTAAGGTAAATAGAAGAGAAATCAATTCAAGATATAGAGATCTTTTCCCCGACCGAGAGCGAAGCGAAGAGAGTGGGTAAAACTTTTGTTCGATCGAGTGATAAAGACAATCAAGGCTAAAATAGCTAATCCAGCAGCTATTAAAAACATCTTCCGATAGCCTAAAGTATCTGTCAAAGAGCCTAAAACTGGTCCACCAAGGGCAATTCCTACATCAAATCCTCCCAAACACAGAGAAAAAACTTTACCTCGCTCATTTTCATAACAGCGATCGGATATTAAAGCTAACATCATGGGAACTAAAATTCCTGCTCCTATTCCTTCAGCAATAGCAGACAAGAGGAAAGTAGAGGGAGTATCGACTGAAGCCAGAAGTAACATTGATATTAGATAGCAGACTAGGCTGAGGGTAATAAATAATCCCCGTCCGTAGCGATCGGCGACTTGACCGACAAAGACGCGCACGCAAAAACTAGCGATCGCTGCTGCTGCATAAAATAATCCTACATTTAAATCAATCTCTAGCTCTCGAACAAATAAAGGCAAAAAAGTGATCAAAGTGCCGAATAATAATCCAATCAGCAGAAAAACTACGCTAGGAATTACTAGAGATTGACTCCCAATCAGTTCCATAAAACCGCGATTTGGTAGATCGGGATTGCTTTTTTTCTCTAGGAAATGTGGTTCGTTTGTTGCTTCCTTAACCCTAGTTGTCAAGATTAAAGCCAATAATCCCGAACTTGCTGATGCTAGAAATAGAAGCTTATAATTAGCCCAATCTGCCAAAAATGCCCCCGCCGCTGGTCCTATTGCCATGCCAACAGGTACAGCTAGGTTCATATAGCCAATTAATTCCCCCCGTTGTTTAACTGGAGATAAGTCTACGACTAGAGCACTATAGCCAATGGTGAAAGAGGCAATACTAATACCGTGGAATGCCCTAAGTGCCATTAATCCAGGGACTGTCTGGACTAAAACATAGCCTAGAGGAGCGAGTCCAGCTACAGCGGTACCAATGAGCAGCACCAATTTCCGGCTGTGTCCATCTGCAATTCGCCCCATCAAAGTTCGAGACAAGAGCAGACCAATGGCAAAACAACCCATTACTAAACCTACTTGGCGCGGTGTTCCGCCAATATCCTGAATGTAAGCGGGTAGGGTTGCCAGTAGAGAAGTAAGACTGAGCCAAAAAAGTAATCCAACCGCAAATAAAGTTAGGAAATTTTTGAGTTTGACTGCTTCTAGGCTTGTAACAAGATTAAAGACATTCACAGATTTATTGATACCAAGAACCTTGGTTTCTAGACTGGTCTTACTTCTACATCTTAACTATTCTTAATTATTTTTAATATTTGGTTCGACTATTTCTCTGACTCTGTAGATAGGTCGATCTTGAGATTCGTGGTAAGTCCGCATCAACAGTTCTCCCAACAGTCCAAAGCAGAATAATTGCAACCCAGTCAGCAGGAGAATTACCACTAGAATTAGTAGGGGGCGATCGCCGATATTTTTGCCCAAACCCAGTTTGAGGAAAGTCAGATATGCTCCGAGGATAAATCCAGCTAGCATCGAGAATAAACCAAAGGAGCCAAAGACGTGCATGGGGCGAGTGAGGAACTTTTTCATAAACCAAATGGTTAGTAAGTCCATCAAGACTCGACAAGTTCGATCGAGCCCATACTTACTGTGACCAAAGCGCCGAGGATGGTGACGCACTGGGGTCTCAGTAATTTTTGCTCCTTCAATAAAAGCTAAAGCAGGTAAAAAGCGGTGTAATTCGCCATAAAGATTCATATCGGCAACTAACTCGCCACGGTAGGCTTTAAGGGAACAACCGTAATCGTGTATTTTTACTCCTGTAACTTGTCCAATGAGCCAGTTAGCAATTTTAGAAGGAAGGAGTCTAGTCAGGGCAGCATCCTGTCTCTGTTTGCGCCAACCACTCACCAGATCGTAACCCTCTGCTAACTTATCTACCAGTTGAGGAATATCAGCCGGATCGTTTTGCAAATCTGCATCTAGAGAGACAATAACTTTACCTCGCGCATAATTGAAACCAGCCGCCATAGCCGGAGTTTGACCGTAGTTACGGCGTAGCAGGATGGCTCGAACATCTGTACGGGTGCTGGCGAGTTGTTTAAGTAATTGTGTAGAACCGTCGCTTGAGCCATCATCGATACAGATAATTTCGTAACTGCGCTGGTAATCTTGTAAGGTAGCAGCGATCGCCTCAATTAGATGGGATAAACTTTCTACCTCGTTATAAATTGGTACTACTACCGATATATGGGGAATATCAGCCCAAGAAAATTGATTTTGTCTTAGGGAACTTTGAGAAACAACCACTTTTAGCCTCACACCAGAAAAACTGCAGTCTTTAATTAATTTATATGAGTTTTTTCAGACCAGACGAAAAATTAGAACAACTAGGGAAAAATATTCTTGAGGCAACCTGGAAAGAATTTCCAGAATTAGCCCGCGATCGAATTGCTCTTACCTGGATAGTTTACGATCGCCCCATAATTGTCAATACTGGTGGGGCACTGTCGCCAGGGGAATTTTGGCAGCATCAAGTTCGGGGTTTTAGCTATCGAGGCTGCGAGCATATCTATCCTGCTAGTATAGTCAAACTATTTTACTTGGTAGCTATCCATGAATGGTTACAAGCAGAGATGATACCCGAATCGTCAGAGTTAGACCGAGCAATTCGAGATATGATTGTCGATTCTAGCAATGATGCTACCAGTCTAGTAGTAGATGTTCTTAGCGGCACTACTAGCGGTCCAGAATTACCTCCAGGTCCCTTTGAAACTTGGAAGTACCAGCGTAATATTGTCAATCGTTATTTTCAATCTTTAGGTTGGCAAGAGTTAGAAAATGTCAACATCAATCAAAAAACTTGGAGTGACGGTGCCTACGGTCGAGAACGGGAGTTTTTGGGAGAATTAAGGGAAAATTGTAATGTGCTAACTACCGATGCTGTAGCTAAATTGCTGCACAGTATTATTGGGGGAGTAGCGGTTTCCTCAAAGCGATCGCAAGTAATGATGAGCCTACTCCAACGCAGTCTTAACCCCCCAGATTTAGCTAATACTGAAGATGAAAATCAAATTAGTGGCTTTTTAGGGGAAGGTTTGCCTCCCAATGCCCAACTATGGTCGAAAGCAGGCTGGACGAGTCAAGTACGCCACGATGCTGCCTATATTGAAATTGTCGATCGATTACCTTACTTGCTAGTTGTCTTCACTGAAGGCCAAGCTAACAGTAAAAATCGAAGTATCTTACCCTTTACCTCAAAGTCATTTGCAGAACTTGAGCTAATTTAAACAGGGGCACAATCTCATGGATTTTAAATTTGAAATATAGTCTATTAAGATTAACGAGATAAATTAATCACTGAACCGTTCCGTAGAGGGAGGTGGCGTAGGGGGTCAGGTTCTGAGGTAGGGGGTTCGAGAAAACAACCAGCTAAAATTAGGGCGGACTGCATGGGTTGGTTGAAGTTGAAGTAACCTTTACAGGAGAAGTGGAGACAGTTTTTCTCTTCGAGAGCTTGGTTGGTTAAAGCAGCTTTGGTAGCTTGTTGGTAAGGAAGAACTTGTGCCTGGAGGGTGAAATGCTGGGAAATATTTTCCACCTCTAGGTCCGTATACTCAAGGTCTTGGGTGGGGTTTTGGATAGCTAGGAACGTTGGTCAAATTAATTAGAAAATGGTTGAGAGAGGGGTTAGAGGGAGTGTGGGGAGAAACAAGCAGCTAACTCCTTATTTCGGTTTTATGTTTATTTTCGCGTACCTACTTATAAGTGAGAGGAAAAATCAACCTAATACCTAATACCTTCTCCCCACCAAAATGTCCCGGCTTCAGTTGATAGCTTCGCAGCCCAATACTGCTCAGATAAGCAATATTCATTCTCCCCCTGCTTGTCTAAACTGATAACTGTTCTTAACCGAGCAGTATTACCTCGCAGCCCGAAAAACTTGGCGATCTACACCCCCAAAGACCAGGGTTTTTACTTTGGTGCAAAATGTGAGATTAACTCATCCCAGTCCCCAATCTCAATTATTCAGCTGGCTTAACTGTATCGATAACTTCGATCGCACCATCGGGTTTCACCGTCCAGACATCATAGCTGCCAACCACGTCGCCATTTTCATCAATATCAACGTTGCCGCTGGCTCCCTGATAGTTAATATCTTCCCCTTTTCTAACTAACTCCATTGCTTCGCAAGCATCGCTAACTTCTTTGCCAGGAGCATTAGCCACCTCCCGAATTTTGTTTTTAATCCCTTCACCAGTATTTTCCTTTGCCGCTTCTGCTGCTAGCATGATCAGCACTGCCGCATCCCAGCTTTGGGGGACAAAAGCTGTTATATCTTGACCTGTCTTTTCTTTCCAGAGAGATGTTA
Source organism: Prochloraceae cyanobacterium (assembly GCA_051439565.1). GTDB lineage: Bacteria > Cyanobacteriota > Cyanobacteriia > Cyanobacteriales > JBFRWL01 > JBFRWL01. The sequence continues at coordinate 24,560 of JBFRWL010000073.1, read as the reverse complement.
GCTTAGATAAAGCTTGACCTTCAGCTCCTGGTACTGTTCCTAGTGCGCCACTGATAATCGATTTACCATCACCGGTTTTGCCTAATTTTTTCACGAAATCTTCTGAGAAAACGCCGTCAGTCAGGAGAAGAGTTACGCCCTTAGTGAAACCTTGTTCAAAAGCAGATTTGATTAAGACACTGCCAGTGTCAACGTAGAGAATAGCGGCAACAGCATCAGGATTACCAGCAAAGGCTGCTTTTGCCTCACTGTCGAGGGTAGCTGCCTTGGGATCGTAGCGAACAGGATTAGAACTATTAACTATTTCCCCTTTATGCTTTGTGGTGAAGGCTTGGACAAATTCTTTTTCAAAACCAACCCCGTAGTCGTTGTTAATTACTACCGTGGAAATGCGCTTAAAGCCTTTTTTGCCGGCAAGTGCAGCTAAAGCTCGTGCTTGGTAGGTGTCGGGAGAGGCTGTACGCGCCCAGAAACCTTCGTATTGTCCCTGTTTGGCATTTTGAGTAAAAACAGGGCTAGTACTGCCAGGAGAAACTATCATTACTTTGTTGCGTACAGCTATTTTTACAGCCGAACTAGAAACACTACTGGCAAAAGCACCAACCACACCAGCTACTCGATCGACTTCTGCCAGTTTGGTCATTGCTGAACTACCAGCAGTAGGGTCGGTTTGGCTGTCTTCATTAATCAGAGTAACGGGGCTGCCGTTGACACCGCCACAGTCGTCGTTAATTGTGTCTACCGCTAGTTTGACTGCCTTGGGCATATTTTGTCCGATGGAGGAGAGATCGCCAGTGCTTGGTAATAAGGTGCCTAGCTTCAGTCCAGTTGTTTCCGGTGCTTGACAAGCGCCGACCAGAAAGCCAGTGGCAATAGTTGCGATCGAGAGGGCAAATCCTACAGAAGTTTTAACTCTATCTCTGTTAGCTGGTTGAATCATTGTCTTTGTTGTTTATTGGTTATTCGTAGAGATTTTTGAACCCGATGGTTCTTCAATATAAAACAACAAATTGGCAAATTTACCAATGATGGGAAATACTCGATCGCGATCGATCAGGATAATTTAACAATTTTTTAACTGCCTACAGCGGAAGCCAACAAAGCTTGATTATTACCAATAATTTAACCTTCTGCCCTCTGCCTTCTACCTTCTCAATACATACAACGGAGAGAGAGGGATTCGAACCCTCGATGGAGCCTAAAACCCCATAACTCCTTAGCAGGGAGCCGCTTTCAACCGCTCAGCCATCTCTCCTAGCGACCATTCGCTATTATAGCAGATAATTTTTCAAGTTAATCATTATCTTATCCCGAGCGCTAATTATCTAAATTTTATTTGCTTTAACTCTGTCGTGGAAAATACTAAGAAATTTGGCACAAGTAAGTATATGTAGGTATAATTATGGAGATTTAAATATCAAGAAAAGCAAATTGTTTTAATTATTATCGAAATTAGCTCACATTATGGAAGTTAGATATCAAAGCTATCAGATAAAGCAAATTTAGGGGGATTAGCAAGGGAAAACTCCCTGCTGCTCTGGATAATGTTTATTTTTTAGTGAATATAAACAGAGGGCAAGGTAAAACCAAAAACAACTTCCTACAGCAAAAAAAATAACGCGAGGGTGGAGCAAATCAAGTCAGACCGAATGTCCTATTTGCTTTTACCTATGTCGAATTGAGGATTTAACTAACTTATGAATCACAAACAAACAAAGTCCATAGCCCTAATATCAGTTCACGGCGATCCAGCCGTAGAAATTGGTAAAGAAGAAGCTGGTGGACAGAATGTTTATGTGCGTCAGGTGGGCGAAGCACTGGCACACCAAGGGTGGCAAGTGGATATGTTCACTAGAGTTAGCGAGCCACAACAAGAAAAAATTTTGGAACATTCAGCTAATTGCCGTACTGTTCGCTTAGTAGCTGGTCCAGAAAATTTTATCCCCCGCCAGGATATTTTCAGCTATCGCCACGATTTTGTCAAGGAGCTGCTTAAGTTTCAAGAACAAGCAGGAATTGAATATTCTCTAGCACACACTAATTACTGGATTTCTGGGTGGGTTGGATTGCAGCTAAACAAGAACATTTCAGTTCCAATTGTTCATACTTACCACTCTTTAGGTGCGGTGAAGTACAAGTCTGTATCACCCGTTCCAGAGATTGCCAACACCCGTTTAGCAATAGAAAAAACTTGCTTAGAAACTGCCGCTCGCATCGTGGCAACTAGTCCTCAAGAAAAAGAACACATGCACTCGCTAGTTTCTACTAAAGGTAATATTACTATTATTCCCTGCGGAACTGATATTAAACGCTTTGGTTCAATTAACCGCTCCGATGCTAGAGCTGTTCTAGGTCTTGAACCGGATGATAAAGTAGTCCTCTATGTCGGACGTTTTGATAAGCGCAAAGGAATTGAAACTCTGGTTCGCGCCGTTAGTCAGTCTAAGTGGGACACAGACAGCCGTTGAAAGTTAATTATTGGTGGCGGTTCTCGTCCTGGCAAAAGTGACGGAATCGAGCGAGATCGAATTGAAAGTATAGTTAAAGAACTAGACTTGTCCAATAAAACCCAATTCCCAGGCAGAATTGGCGAGGGAGAGTTACCTATTTACTATGCTGCTGCCGATGTTTGCGTAGTACCAAGCCACTACGAACCCTTTGGTTTAGTGGCAATAGAAGCAATGGCGAGTAGAACACCAGTGGTAGCTAGCGATGTAGGTGGTTTGCAGTTTAGCGTAGTGAATGAAGAAACAGGTTTACTGGCACCGCCGCAAAATGTTGAAGCTTTTGCTGTGGCAATAGACCGAATTCTCGACGATCCTCAGTGGCGCGATCGATTGGCAAATAATGCTAGAAAGCGAGTTGAAGATAAGTTTAGCTGGTATGGCGTAGCATCTCAGCTGAGCAGTCTCTACTCGCAAGTAATTGAAGAAGCTACTTTTTCTCTAGAACCAGTTAGTGCTTAGTGCTAACTCTGGAGAAGGGCGATCATTGTAACTAAGGGCGATCGCCCAAATCCAGGTTATTTACCCTCTTTTTCCTGAAAAAGGAGTTTTTACAAATGCACTATTGGTATAACAAGGTTGGCGGCTAAAACCTACAGGTGTTTCTCCAGCGCTTCACTGAAGGTTTCGTAAGGAGCTTTACCCACTAGATTTTCGACTACTTCGCCATTTTTGAAAATGAGAACGGCAGGAATACTCCGAATACCGTATTTTTTGACATTTTCTTTGTTTTTATCGATATCGACCTTTACTACTTTGGCGCGACCCTGATATTCTTCTGCTAGTTTGTCGATGAAAGGACTAATAACGCGACAAGGACCGCACCATGTGGCTGTATAATCGACAACTACTGGCACTTCAGAAGTTAACAGCTGCTCGAATTCACTATCTTGGATATAAGTCGTTTGAGTCATGGTTTTTTTATCTCGGTAAAAATTTGTAGATTTTGATACTATTGGAGGCTATAACAGTTTTTTCTGCTATTGCCCTCCTTAAAATATTTCCGCAGGAAATATGAGTAATTTGCCATTGTTCGGCCAGGATTTTAGCTTGAGTACCTTTCCCTGCTCCTGGAGCTCCTAAAAAAACTAATCGCACTGTTTTTAGTTGATATATTGATAAAGTGAGGTTGTATTTGACTTATAGCTATGAGTGCTGAACGCTCCGAAAACCATACAGTCTGGGAAAGGCTAAATAAAGGTAGACAAGCAAAAGCTGCTAGGGGAGGCTACGCAGGTTATGGTTCGCCAGCATTCGGTCAAAGAGTAGTCAACGGCGAGTTGGTTGAAGATCCCGGAGAACAGGAGATAATTGAACTGATTCGCCGCCATCATAAGTCTGGTAAGTCTCTGCAACAGATAGCTGATTGGCTTAATCAACATGGGCATAAAACTAAGCGGGGTCAGGAATGGAAGCGCATCTCAGTTAAGCGAGTTTTAGACCGACTCTACGGCAAAACTCCTAGGATATCTGGCGTTACTCAAAAGAGGGATTAAAATTACTACTCAAACAGCTAAATAACTAACTCATTAAACGAAGATATAGAATTGAAATCACAAGACCTCGTTTGCCTGAGAACTAGCTTGTTTTTCCCTAAACCTTTTCAAGCATATAATTCTCTCCATATCACTGTTTTAACTTTTTATTCGTAACATCCCCAATAATACATCTTGATTGGGGAAATGTATAGATTATTTATTGTTTGTAAATAATTTTGCTGTAACATCCCTGGTTAGCAATCAGCGAGCAGCGAGCTGTGAAAAACTGATAACTAGGCACTGGCAACAAATTAATAACTTCTGTGGTTGAACCTGCCGATCGCTCAACGCCAATAACAGGCGCTCTCCCCTCTGATTTGAAGAGATTCAGTATGCAAACTTACGATCCACTCCTGGTAACACTAGATCTAGAAGCAGCAATTGACCCTCATCCCCTGATTGTTAGTCCTGAGACGCTATTGGTAGAGGCGATCGCTTTGATGAGTCAAACGCGAGGTACGAGTTGCTTGTTGACTAGTTTGAACGCGTCTTCAAATGGTATTCCTAGCAGAGAGTTTCGCTCCAGCTGTGTTTTGGTGATGGAGAAGTCCCAATTAATAGGAATTTTGACCGAGCGAGATTTAGTCCGGCTCACTGCCAATAACATTAACTTTAAAGGGTTGAAAATTGGCGAGGTGATGGTACAGCCAGTAATTACGCTCAAAGAAGCTAGTTGTAAAGATATCTTCGCGCCTTTATTTCTGTTTCGCCGCTATAAGATTCGTCACCTGCCCATTGTAGACGATCGCGATCGGCTTATTGGGGTTGTCTCGCCTGAAAGTATTCGTCAAGTACTTCGACCCGCAAATCTGCTCAAGTTGCGGCGGGTATCAGAAGTGATGACTACTCAGGTAATTCACGCACCTATGACGACTTCGGTGCTAAATTTAGCCCGATTAATGGCACGCAAGCTAGTCAGTTGTGTAGTGATTACTCAGGCAGATGGGGAGGATGGCGTTCGACCTGTAGGGATTGTGACTGAGCGGGATATCGTGCAATTTCAATCTCTTCAGTTAAATTTATCTAAGCTACAAGCTCAAGAGGTGATGAGTACGCCTTTATTTTTGGTCAGTCCTGAGGATTCTTTATGGACTGTCCACGAAGAAATGCAGCGCAGACGCGTACATCGACTAGTAGTGTCTTGGAATTGGGGTAGAGGACTAGGCATTGTAACTCAAACCAATTTACTGCGAGTGTTTGACTCTATGGAAATGTATGGAGTAATCGAAACCTTACAGAAGACAGTCCGGCAACTAGAAGCGGAAAAAGCCGAACTCTTGCAAATATCTAATGGAAAGCAAAAGCATTTTGAAATCAGAGGTTTGCGTCCTCGGCAACCTTTGGCAGCTGTCGAATCTAATCTCGCTCGCCGAAATGGTAACGTTTCTTGCGAGTTGAACAATCTCTTATCCAAGCTTCAAGTCTGCATAGAAAGTCTAGCTAATGAACCTGAGTTGCCTTGTGAATTACGTCAGCGTCAGCTTAATTCTGCCTTAGCCGATATCGATCGCATGCACCAACTTTTGCCGGGAAGTTAAACCAAGGCTTTCGCCGAGGATCGGCAGAAGCCTTTTCCTTTCTCAGCTACTTTGTGCCCTTTGCTGTCACTTTAATTCTGAAAGAATGTAAACTTATGTAAAGTAAAGCTCTCATTCTTCAGGATTATGTCTCGTCGGATTTTCTCTAGCATTCTGCTAGCAAGCTTTTTAACCTTCCTAACCTGGTTTAATTTTGTTCCAAATGCTCTAGCATTAGGCGGCAAACAGCCTCCGATTAATCAACCTGCCCCAAATTTTACGCTACCTACCAATACTGGTGATGGCGAAATCTCTCTCTCAGACTATCGCGGCAAGTGGATAGTTCTCTATTTCTACCCAAAAGACTTTACCTCTGGTTGCACCCTAGAAGCTCGTCGTTTCCAGAAAGACTTGCCTCAATACCAAACCAGAAATACTCAAATTCTAGGCGTGAGTGCTGATGATATAGATTCCCATGCGGAATTTTGCGACTCAGAAGGTCTGAAGTTTCCTCTGCTAGCTGATACTACAGGTGCAGTTAGCAAAGCCTACGGTTCTTGGTTTGGTTTTATCTCTGCACGACATACCTATTTAATCGACCCAGAAGGAATTTTGCGGGACATCTTTCTCGATGTTAGACCAGCTATTCACTCTCAAGAGGTGCTGGCTCGTTTAGATGAATTAGAATCGGCTGAATCTTAGCCCGATCGATCTATATAAACTATGAAGCATCCATCACTTTCCTAACGGCGAAGTGATGGTGTTCTTTAATTTTCTTAATCTATGCTCGACAATATGCAGGATCTAACTAATGCTGACTACTTGTCACCAAGATAGAATAACTAAAGAAGCGTCAATAATTATTGAACACAAGTCGTCATGACAGTAAATATTGCTAAATGGAGTTTAGAAGACTATCACCGCATGCTCGATGTCGGTCTTTTAACAGAGCGTCATGTCGAACTATTGAACGGAGAAATTATTGATATGGCACCAGAAGGCGCAGAACACGCTCAGCTTACTACTGATACTGCCGATTATCTGCGTGACCTCCTGGGAAAAGAAGTTTTAATTAGAGATGCTAAGCCTATTACCTTACTCGAAAATAATTCCGAACCCGAACCCGATCTAGCCATTGTTGAACCAAAACGTTCTCTCTATCGTCAGCGTCATCCTTATCCCGAAAATGTCTTTTGGCTCATTGAGTATGCCGATACCAGCCTGAGTAAAGACTCAGAAAATAAACGTATTACCTATGCTACAGTAGGTATCCCGGAATATTGGCTGGTAGATTTAAAAAATCGTCAAGTTAAAGTATGGCGACAACCTATCGATCGAGATTATCAAGTTGAAATCATTTTCACTAATGGAGAAGTTTCGCCTTTAGCTTTTCCGCAAATTAGTGTTTCAATACCTCGACTTTTAGAAGGCTCAAATTAGCAGTAAAAGAGTTTTGGCCTTGCGATATTGAAGTTAAGCCTAGGACGATCGCTTGATAATCCAGACAGATGAGATGCCGGCGAAAACATTTTTCCAACTCTAGTTGTTCTTTTTTTAGTTGGCGCACCGCTCCGCAGATCCCTTTGGGATCGCCTTTTAGTCTAGACAGCAGGTAAAAGATACTAAAGACGAGGACAAGGCAGAGAGGCCTTGTCGCAGGTAAAAACCTGCTTCTGAAGCAGGGAAAAATCACTCAGATGAAGGGATGAAAAAGCTGGCTAAATGAGCTGTTACAATGCTTAGAGGAATAGTTGTTGCTTTACAACCCACTGCCGCACTGGTGACAATCTGCAAAGAGGTTTTACCTGCGGTCGCCGCAGTCGCGCTTTCAGCGAGCGCTAAATTCTTTGGATTCTGATCAAACTTTGGCAAGTTTTATATTCTAGAAGGAGACATTTCGATCGGTTTCGACAACAGCTTTGATATAGTCTCCCATTGTTTTGAAGGAAGCATCTTTGACAAGTTCTTCTTCAGAGATTTGACGAGCTACAGCACAGGCTTGACAGACCCAGATGGGAATATTAGCTGATTCAAGTGCTGCGGCTAATTCTTTGAGGGGTTTGAGTCCAACTCCTTGCACCCGATCAACAATCCCCTTTTTTGCTAAGACTACCGCTTCATTCTGGAGCCAGAGAATAACTTGATGTCCTTCATCAGTGGCTACTTTAGCCGCAATAAAAGCTAGGGTTGCCATTGTCGGATCGTCTGTCCCTTTTGACGCGGAAATAATCAAGCTAGACATTAACCTACCTCCTTTGTCTCAACAATAGCTTATCAAGATATTTGATTGTTTTTAGCTCCCAGCATTTATTTTTCTATTTCATATTACGCCTTCGAGATAGGTGTGAACCTGTGAATCCCTCTTCTGGTCAAGCTAATGACGTAATTTTTCGAGCAGGTGTGAACCAGGGAGAAGCCACAATTACGCAAGCGCATCGGTATAGCCCCCGCAAATGTTTTTGATTGCACTCGCCGCAATCGCCTGATTCCTCTTTCTTGTAGTACGTTTTATATATATCCAACTTCCTACGGTGATTATTTTTGTGTGGGACACTGCCACGCCCTCGATCCAAAATAGATAAGGGGACCTATCCCCCTGTCTTAACGGTTCTCTTCCCTTCGATGGCTCAATTGCTTGTGTATTATATTTGACTGCGTTAATTTAGATTAAGACGATTTTTGGAGAGATAGCCAGGGAAGATCTTAGTGAGATTGGAGTTAGAAATCTGTAGGTGTTGTTGCAATAAAGAAGCGATCGCGTCTCTAAAATCAGTAGTAACTTCTAAGTCTCGTCCTTCATACCAAGCAGACTCAGCTAAACCCGGCCATTTTCCATAAACTTTACCGCCCTTAACTCTACCACCCAAGACCCACATTACATTGCCGTGTCCGTGATCGGTGCCGCGATTGCCATTTTCCCGCACGGTACGACCAAACTCAGACATAACTACGATAACCGTATCTGAGTAAACAGCTCCCAATTCTTTAACTAGAGTTGCCAAACCTTCTCCCAAAGGCTGTAAAGATCTAGCCAAACGACCCTGAGTACCGCCTTGGTTGACGTGGGTATCCCAGCCACCTAAAGCCATAAACCCTAGCTGAGTTCTAGCATCTCCTACCATCAGCCTTGCCAATCTGCGGGCATCGCTGGCAAAATTAACCGCAGATGGAGCGCCTCTGGAAGCTTGCATCATTTCTTGACTTAACTCGCTCATCAGGATTTCCCGCGCTTTTTTGCCCTCCTGATAAGCCAGACTCAGGGGATCCTTTCCACTGTAGAGGCGATCGAAAGCAGCATTAATTATGGGACGGTCGATCGGCAATTTGCGATTAGCTTTTCTCCCCGTTGGTAAGTTAGCAACTGCCATCTGACCTTTTAAAATACGAGGTACGGTTTCTCCTAAGTTTACTGCTTGGGTTGGCGTTCCCTGAGGAAGAATTGCTAGCAAGCGATTCATCCAGCCATCTTCTGTAGATTTAACCCCAGGAGTACCACTTTCCATGTAATCTTGAGCGTCAAAATGAGAACGAGTCGGATCTGGGGAACCGCAAGCGTGAATAAAAGCTAGACTGCGCTGTTTCCACAAGGGCATAATATCGGCTAATGCGGGATGTAAGCCAAAACGACCATCTAGATCGAAAACTCCTCCTGCTTCGCTGGGAGTAGGAATAGCAATAGTAGGTCTGGCTTCGTAGTAAGCAGATTCTCGATAGGGAACTACTACATTTAAGCCATCGATCGCCCCTCGTAAAAAGATAACAATTAGCCGCTTGCTACGATCGGTTTGAGCCACTCCTCTAGCTACCCAACCATGTAACCCAATAGGTATCAGAGTTGCAGCCGCAAAAATTCCAGTTTTTTCGATAAATTTTCTTCTCTTCATTATCATTTCTCACTTTCGAGTTCTTATCGCTGCATCATTTCCGGACTCCCGAGGATTAATGCTGCTCTTAATCTAGGTGGATTAGTTTCGATAACCTTTTTAGTATGTTGGGAAAAACTATTTCCCAAGGTGTTAAGCAATTGATCTCGATCGACTGATTGACGCTTATCCAAACGACCACTGGCGATCGCAGTTGCAAAGCTAACGCGACGCATCATTGCATCAGGATTGAGCCAGGCATCCTGAGTATTTTTATAGCCATTGGGAGTTCGACAGCCATAGATAGGCATTCCCAGTTGTCGCAACATCCCGTAAATAACTCTGAGATTGGTATGTTCTGCCCCAATAGCTCGTATTAACGAGATAATGTACTCATAGGGGGTTTTAAATTTGCTGCCATAATATTTAGGATCTAAGAATTCCCGACTGTGAAATAAAGTATCTAGAACAGCACGAATATCTCCATCTGTAGCTAAAAACTTTTTTGCTAGTTGATTGACTAGGCTTTCTGGAGGTTCGTCGGCGACAAAATACTGAGCTAATTTGTAGCTGATATGGCGTGCAGTAGCAGGATGACTAGCAAGAATATCTAATGCTTGTTCTACTTCTGGAATACCACTGCCTTTAATAGGAGTTCCTAAGAAAACTTTATCGCTCCAGTCGTGGCGATTAGGAGCGAAATAAAATCCAGTTCCGTCACCCAAGTTACCCCGACGATCTAAACCCCAGCCAGTGAGAATGCGAGCTAAGGTGACTACATCTTCTTGAGTATAGCCCCCTTCAACTCCTAAAGTATGCAATTCCATTAATTCGCGAGCATAATTTTCATTTAGACCCTTAAATCTACCCCTTGCACCTCGGCTGTCAGGTGCAGTATTTTGCCAGTTATCAAGATAAAATAACATTGCCGGATGACGGGCTGTAGCTTCTAACAAGTCCCGAAAACGACCCAGAACGTGCGGTCTGATTGCTTGTTCTTCGTATGTTCCCACCCAGAGACGCGTTAAACCCTTGCCGATAAAAACATTAAAGTGATTGAACCAGAAATCTACCATGACTTCTTGGAGTTGTCGGCGAGAGGCGATCGCTCTGATTAAACGCGCCTGCATTGCTTGCTGTACGACCTTCCGCCTGCGTTGACGCATCTTCTTGCGTTCTTCTTGAGACATTTGCTGTCTTTGGCGCTGTCTCATAGGGCTATATTCTCTAAATAGCTGCACGGGAGTCATTTGCAGCGTTTCTAACTTATTGAATTCTCCGGTTAATTTTGGCAGTTCCTGAATCGATTCTGGCGAGAGTTGAGATTGAATATAAGCTTCGATTCCTGTCGATTGAATCTTGTCAATCTCGCCAGGAAGAGGACCAAAACTGAGCCGATTAACAATATGTAACACTTGAAGATCGTCAGCTAAGCTTATATGCTGTTTAATATTGATTATTCCAAAACAAATCAAGATCCCTAATATCAGCAATAATACCCAGGTTTGTAGTTTTAGCATGATTTTTAGTTCTGCTGCTTCGATTTTAGACAGATCTTGGCTGCTCAAGGTTCAAGTTGATAATTGCTTTTGACTTAATTTACCAATTTTTCTTTACATAAGTTAGTCATTTTTATATTAGTTACTCATAGAAAATTAAGTTTAGTTTCTTTTGCTTGAACCTAAAGAATAAAGTGCTAAATTAATAAATGAAGCAAGTAAGCTTCCCTGGCAGATACGACAGCCAGCTTAAAGTTAGATAAGAGGTAAACTAAGCTGTTTAATTTAACATCTGTCTCGTCCTATAACAACATCACCCGATCCGAAAACGAATACTTCCTAAATATAGTTGAATAGGGAGCTATACAACTAAGAGATGTTAGTTGCAACTCTATATGGACTCACCAAAGTAAAAGGAAGTTAACCGCAGAGTAGGGCTTGGGTGATGTTGTTTGTTAAGAGTAATTTGCGAGCTCAAATCTATTTTGACGGTAGTATTTGTTTGAGTTGAATATAAACAATCTGGTCTGACTTCTAACTTGGAGAACCTCACCAAAAAACTTTTTCAGCAAACTCTAAGTATGGTTTTCACCGTCGGGTAATAGTTCTCGGCGGCGAATACGAATTTGATACAAGCGATTTCCCTCAGCCTTGACAACAGTTAGATCGAGATTTTCGTAATCTAAAGTTTCCCCAACCGAGGGAATTTTTTGAAATTGATAGATAAGAAAACCTCCGAGGGTTTGATATTGTTCAGTTAAGGGTAAATTAAGATCTAACAACTCGTTAACTTGTTCGAGATTCATCTGTGCTTCTACTAAAAAAGTTCGATCGTCGAGCATTTTGACCGGAACTTCTTCGGGGGGAGATGTTGTTTCAGTTTCATCGCCAATAAGAGTGTCGATGATATCTTGAATGGTGACTAATCCTGCCGTACCACCGAATTCATCAACAACCACGACCATTTTTAAGCGCGATCGCTGCATTAAGGGTAGTAATTCACTTAAAAGTATAGATTCACTGACAAAGCGAACGGGTTTAATAAATGCCTCGATCGAAGTAGAATCAGTAAGTTGACCCTGCAGCCAGGGAAGGGTAAGATCTTTAAAATCAATAGTGCCGCGAATGTCATCTGCACCTTCGCCAGTGACAGGATAGCGCGAATGACCTGTAGCAGCAACTTCCTGGAGTAGAGTAGCAAAATTGGCACCAGTTGGAATGGCAATTAGATTAGTGCGGGGAACCATTACTTCAACTGCTGGCACGTCGCCAAATTCAAAAACGTTTTTCAGCAATTGTCTGCTAGTTGCAGGCATGCCAGTACTCTCGCGTTCGGTAGTAACGATCAGTTGTAATTCTTCTGGCGTTACTCGCTTATACCAGCCATCATTGGTATATCTTATTCCTAAGAGTCTCAATAAAAAGTGAGTTGATTGATTTAAAATCCAGTCTATAGGCCTAAAAAAACGGGCGATCGCGCTCACGGGAGGACCTAAAAACCGAGCTAGTTGTTCTGAGTAGAGCAAAGCTAATGATTTGGGACAAAGTTCTCCCAAAACAATTTGCAAATAGGCAATCAGGAAAAAAGCTATGGTAACAGCACTCACGTGAGCGAACTTGCCACTAATTTCTCCAAGTAAAGGCAAATTGGTTAACAATTGGGCGATTATCTTGGCAAAAGCATTTTCTCCAATCCAACCAAGAGCCAAACTAGAAAGTGTAATTCCTAACTGAGTAGTAGACAGAAGCCGCTCAATACTTTGCTGTAGAGATTGAACTGTCTGTGCTTGTACATCTCCCGCTTCTACTAGCGTATTGATACGCGATCGCCTTACCGATACTATCGAGAACTCAGCAGTAACAAAAAAAGCATTCAGTGCTATTAGTAACAGCACTGATAATAACCGCAGCAATATATCTCCACCAGTCATGTCATCTCCGAGTCAGAAGTCACCCATAAACCATTCAGAATTAGATTTATCTGAGTGCTAACTTCTGACTTGTGCCTCCAGTTTTCACTTCTACCTCACCACTGGAATCTCAGAGACTTTTAATTGCAATTTTTGCTCCGGATAATCTGTCAGAGTTAATGAGATTTGTCGAGCATCATCCAACAAAGCGGTTGGAATTCTGACTGTACCGACAAAATTTTGGCTATTAGCTGGCAATTCTCCTGGCAACCCATCTGTAATGGCGCTGAGAACTCGACCGCGATCGTCCATAACATCTAAAAAACTATAAAGAAAACGTACTGCTTTGCGACCCTCATTTTTTAACTTGATATCCAGTAATAAAGATCCTCCTTGTTGAGAGGCACCTGCAACTTCTAGGGTAACTCCCCCATCACTTGTTTTTAGCGGCAGTTTGTTTGCTCTAGACTCTGGGTTGTCAGAAAGCCTAATGAAACTTTGATTTTCTTGCTTATTTTCTGTTAAGGTTTTCAAGTTCCCACCTTTGCTATGGATATAATTGTAAACCCTAATCAGAATTTCTCTTTCTGGGACTATTGTCTCCCCTTTTTCTTGACCAGAGGTTTGTTGATTGCTTGCCAGTTTTTTAGCTGGGGTTATATCTGGCTGAGTAACGCCCCTGAGAGCTTCATAACCTATAGCAAATCCTAACCAGGCACTAGCACTACCAGCACCTAAGATTATGACTAACAAAATCAGGGTTAGCACCACAGTTGCATTTAATTTCATTCTTCAATTGCCAAATTGGTTGCTAGCAAAGCTATTCTTATTGCCTTATTGTAATTACAGTTTGGCGCTGTGAGCATGCCAATAAGCTAATCCACATTTAACTTGCATATTTATTAATTAGAAAACAGACCCTAAAACCCTCTTCCCTCCTCCCTGACCTTTCCCTCTCGATCGTGCCTCCTCTACTTATCTCAACCAAAAACTTTTCTTAACCGAATGGTATTGGGATGAATGGGGTCGCCCTTAGATTCCTCTGGTAAGAGCGACAATTAGGTTAAGATGGAGGTAGGAAATTTACCAGGGTTGGCCGAGCGGTTGAGGCAGCGAACTCATAATTCGCCCTAGGCAGGTTCAACTCCTGCACCCTGGATTTAAGCTAGAAACCCGATCTAATCCACAGACATCCTTGATTTAGAAATAATCGTTTGTTCCTGAAGAGCTGCTAGGACTAATGTATCCAGGATTTTGCTGTACAGAGGTATCAAAGGGATTATTTAGGTCGCGGGTGCGTATAGTCGGGTCGCTTTGATTCTGCTGTCTCATTGCATCTCGATGGACAATATTCACTAATTCTGCATCGCGATATATTTGATTTTCTGGAAAAGAACCTTCAAAGTTTTGCCATCCAAAGATAAAATTGAGTTGACCCAGAACTCCCCAATTGTCAAGGGTAGATTCACTATTGTAGTAAAAAGCATCATCGAAGGTTTCGTTGATGGGCTTAGCGATCACGAATGGCTGGTCATTTACTTGAGGTTGGGAAACAATTCCTTCTCTGGAGTCATTCTCTCCTACATTTGAGGAGAAGGAACTGAGTTCCAACTTGCCACTCGATATGGAGACAGAATTAGCCAAAAAATCCTGACCGACACTAGCACTTGCTTGACCTGGGTTGATTAACTGTAAGGCAAAGACACTAGAAGCAGCACCGACAACTAAGATTTTGGTTAAATTGGTAAAAGTACTTAACATAATTCAAACCAAGTAAATTTGACTCGATCTTTAACTGAATATTTACTCAATACTGCTCCTTGGTCAAGTTTGTTTGACGAATTAGCCATGAAAAAAAATAAACCTTCCCAGATCGCAGTTGCTACTGCAGATTGTAAGTCCATACGCCAGCTACTTTTAGATTTATTTTCTCACCTTGCTTATCAGGAGGGGGACTTTATCCTTTCTTCTGGAAAGCGCAGTTCCTATTACATTAATGGCAAACAGGTAACTCTAACAGCAGAGGGCGCTTTAGCGATCGGTCGCTTACTACTATCGATGTTGCCAGAAGATACTGAAGCTGTTGCTGGTTTAACTCTGGGTGCCGATCCAATTGTAACGGCGGTGAGTGTAGTCTCAGCTTATGAAAATCGACCTATTCCAGCACTAATTATTCGCAAAGAGCCCAAAGGACACGGTACTAAAGCCTATCTTGAAGGACCAACTTTAAAACCCGGTGCTAAAGTAATTGTTTTAGAAGATGTTGTTACTACAGGTCGCTCTGCTATGCTTGCTGTCGAACGCTTGCGATCGGCAGGTTACCAAGTTGAGCAAATTATCGCTTTAGTAGACAGAGAACAAGGAGGAGCCGAATTTTATCAGTCAAAAGGACTGAATTTTGAGGCAATATTTTCTCTATCAGAGATTCAAAATTACTTTCAGCAAAGCTAATAAGTTATTAGTTATCTATTTTTTTAGACTATCTGTGTTTCCTTGTCAAGCTTAATCTGAATAAGAAAAATAAATTATCAATAACTATAAGTAATTGAAAAGTTACTTCATGTTTTTTGATGTTTTTTGGCAAAAGTATTAGCTAAGCTAGTAATTAGGGAGAAATTCAAGGAATTATATGAATAGTATTTCTGACCGTAGCTTAAAGCAAATTAGCTGGTCAACTATTGTCATGTTTGTTTTAGGATTCTGGCTGAGCGCCAGCCTAATGCTAGATTTTGTAATTATACCTAGCTTATCGGCGGCTGGCATGATGTCTCAAGCGGGATTCGCTAGTGCTGGTTATTTGCTTTTTGGTATTTTTAACCGCATTGAATTGTTTTGTGCGGCTTTAGTTTTGACTAGCTTTTTGGTATTTATTCGCAATCATCATCTAACTAATAGACAACAAAGCTGGTCAATTATCTTATCTGTAGTGCTTTTAGCTATTGCCTTAATTTATACCTACGTGTTAACGCCGCAAATGAGTGGCTTGGGGATGCAGCTAAATCTGTTTGAATCAAGTCAAACTATGCCTGCTGCAATGATTTCCATGCACGAAGGTTATTGGGTGTTAGAAGTTATTAAGTTACTAGCAGGTGCGACACTACTGAGATGGTGCTATCGAGATTCTTGCACTCTTGTTCCTTAGCTTAATCGCCTAGATTAAAAACTTTTATCCCCTCCTTATTGAGGGGATTTTTGATAGGTTTTATGAAAAAACACTGTAATTAATGTCCCATTTAATTCTTTTCTGGCATCGCCGCGATTTACGCATTTCAGATAATCTAGGACTTGTCGCCGCTAGTCAACAAAGTTCTCAGGTAGTAGGTGTATTTTGTCTCGATCGCCATATACTCGAACGAGACGATATCGCACCTGCTAGAGTTACCTATATGATTGGCTGTTTACAGGCGCTACAGCAGCGCTATCAACAAGCAGGTAGTCAATTATTAATTCTTCAAGGGGAACCGAGTCAAGCTGTTCCTAATTTAGCAGCAGCACTCAACGCTAAAGCTGTCTTCTGGAATTGGGATGTAGAACCCTATTCTCAGGTACGCGATCGCGCTGTCACAGAAGCACTGCAAGAACAAGGTATTGCTACACAAAAGTTTTGGGATCAGTTATTACATTCCCCTGGGGGAATTCTCACTAAATCCGACCAACCCTACAAAGTCTATACTCCCTTCTGGAAAAATTGGCTTAGACAGCCCAAACATTCTGTTTCACAAAATTTAGAAAATGTCAAGGGTTTAACTGAAAAAGAATTAGCCGCTGCTAGGGAAGCGGGAGTAATAGATTTGCCAACAGCAAAAGATTTAGGTTTTGTGTGGGATAATCCTTTATTGTTAGCATCAGGGGAAGCAGCAGCAAGGGAGAAACTCGAAGAGTTTTGCCAAGCGGCGATCGAGGAGTACGATCGACAGCGTAACTTTCCTGCGATCGACGGTACCTCACAACTGAGTGCCGCACTCAAATTTGGTGCTATTGGGATCCGCACTGTTTGGCAAGCTGCGTCTCAGGCACTTGAAAACAGTCGCAGCGATGAAACTACTAATAGCATTCAAACCTGGCAACAAGAATTAGCTTGGCGGGAATTCTATCAACACTGTATGTATTTCTTCCCCGAACTAGCAGATGGTCCCTATCGGGAGGAGTTTAAAGACTTTCCTTGGGAAAATAACCAGGAGTATTTTCAGGTTTGGTGTGAGGGGAAAACGGGATATCCGATCGTCGATGCAGCGATGAGACAATTAAATGAAACTGGATGGATGCACAATCGCTGTCGGATGATCGTCGCTAGTTTTTTGACCAAAGATTTGATGATTGACTGGCGGTGGGGAGAAAAATACTTCATGCAGAAGTTATATGACGGCGATCTGGCTGCTAATAATGGTGGTTGGCAGTGGAGTGCTTCGAGTGGCATGGATCCCAAACCTTTGCGTATTTTTAATCCCTCTTCCCAAGCACAAAAATTTGATCCAGAAGGGGAATATATTCGCCAATGGTTGCCGGAATTGAGTTCAGTTGATACGGAATATTTAGTAACAGGGAAGATCCCAGATTTAGAAAGACATAGCTACGGTTATCCTCAACCAATAGTTGACCATAAACAACAGCAACATAAATTTAAACAGCTTTATAAACAGCAGAAAAGTTACCGCAGTTTTTGAGTAAGTTTAATAGACCTCTTACCAAAGTATTTTTCCGATCATGTTTACGTTAATTCTTGTTCACTGTTACCTGTTCCCGACTTGTCAATAAACCTTTAACCTTACTCCTGCTCATCGCACCTCTGCCTACTGCCTTGTCTCAACGATAACTTTTATTTTTGTCCAGATACTTATTGCTTATCTTATGAACCGAAATATATTCGATCGCATTCCAGATAGAGGCTATTTATTAACTGCTATTATTATCTTTGCTGTAGCTAACCCAGTAACTCGAAAATTAACTGAATTGGGCGCACAAAATTTAGTAAATGGCCGCAACCCCAATTCTTTTTGTAATGTTTTGTTTGTGGGCAATATTTGCGCTCTAATTTTACTAATTTTAATTTACGGAAAACAGTTGAATGGGTTTCAATTTTTTCGACAACTCTCTCGAAGTGATTGGCTAGGATTAATTGTAGTTGCAATTCTTTCTGGAGCCTTAGCCCCAGCTCTAATTTTTAGTGCACTGGAAATAACTGCAGTGAATAATGTAGTTTTAATAGGCAGGATTGAGCCTCCTTTAGCTTTGGCATTCTCAGTTTTTTTTCTAAAAGAAAGAGTAAATAATTGGATTGTTTTAGGTGCTATTACTTCCTTTATTGGGGTCGCTTTGATAGTATTTCTGCAGACAGTAAAAGAAGATTTTATGATGGAAATGATGGGCATCCAGATTGGTCGAGGAGAATTAATGGCAGCAGGAGGAGCCCTTGCTTTAGCCATTTCTACTATTATTAGTAAAATCCAGCTGAGCAAGATTTCTTTAGGCACATTTAGTATTTTTAGAAATGTTCTGGGAACTATTGTCTTTTTTGTTGTAGTAATAGTTTTATTTACACCATCTCACTTTACAGATGTATTTTCTCCTTTTTTGTGGCAGTGGATGATAATTTATAGTGCAGTAATTGTGGTCGGCGGTCAATTGTGTTGGTTTCAAGGTTTAAAGAGCACTAGTGGTGCTGATGTTTCTTTGGCAAGTTCTTTTAGTCCCATAGCTGGAATTTTAGCTGCATATTTATTATTAGGAGAAATCCCCAATATGGCACAGTATATTGGAGGTAGCGTTATTGTTTTAGGAATTATTTTGAATCAAATTGGCATCCAAAAACAAGACGAAGAAATGAAAAAAATACCCGCAGTAATTACAGCAAAAGAAATGGATATGGAAGTAGGATATAAAGGTATTTGAAAATATATAGTTAGGGTCTGAAGATATCGAAACAAAATTCAACTATCTAAGGGCAAGGAAAAATAAATCCAGGTGGGGAAGTATATAAACCAATTTCAAATAAGTCTCGCGTACCTGTGAGTCCTTGTCCGATAAATAAAAGCAAGGCTAAACAGTTTAAAATGATATGAGCATTACGCCAACGATTAGACTTGTCTTTGTAAATTTCTTGGACAATCGCCGCAGAAAAAACCATCAAAAGCGAAGCAGCGATTCCATAGTAAAAATGAGAAATATACCATTCATTATCGCGTCGAAATACTCCATCTTGAAAGCCTATAATTACTAGTCCCATACCTGTGAGAATGCCAAAAATAGCTCGCCAAAGTTTCGATTTAGCTCGATAGAGAAACACTAAAGAAGCGATTGTGGCTGCATACATTAAGATAATAAATAGAGCGACTAAAGTATTATTTTGCCAAAGTTGTTTCTCGATAAAGCTTTTAAAAATAATTGGATGAGCTAAACCGATCAAGGTAAGTCCTACTACGCTACTAGTCAACCATCGTCCAATTTGAACGTGTTCTCTACCTACACTGGGAGCAATTTTACTTTTGACTTTATTTGCAGGTTGTATGCGGCGCTGACGAGTTTGCCAGGCTAGATTAGCTGTAATCCCAATTAGAGGGAAAACAATTACTACAGCTATTATGGGATGAATTATGGTAGCCCAATGTTCGATAGTCATGGAGCAACTTAAATACAAAAGTAGACAACAATTTCTGACGATCGATTCGTTATTTTGGTTAGTAGTTTAGTATTTATCGGAGACATTATCTTGTAGTGTAACCGCTTCTTATACTTCAGGAGAGTGTTCCGTTGTAAAATTGGCATTAAATACTTGTTACTCGTTACTTCACTGTTCCTTCCCATTTGTGAACAGCAAATGATTTACGATTGCTGTATAAGCTTATTTTGTCTATTTAACTTTGAGTCAGTTTAACTCAGAACAAGAAAACCACTTTAACCAGGCACGGGAATGCTTACAGCAAGCACTCTCCTGGTATTCTGGCTTTCGTCGCCACTGGAACTATCCCCCAAACGTGGAACTGAAAGCAGCCGTCCGCAAGGATTTACAGGTGTTAAAATCTGCCCTGAATAAACTAGAGCAGAAAGTAATTAAAATAGCCACCTTTGGGTTAGTCAGTCGCGGTAAATCAGCAGTTATCAACGCCTTGCTAGGAAAGAAAGCTCTCGAAACTGGTCCCCTGCACGGCGTTACCCAATGGCCCAAGTCAGTACGCTGGATACCCGATAACAGCAGACTGGAAGTAGAATTTATCGACACTCCTGGATTAGATGAAATTGAGGGACAAGTAAGGGCAAGTATGGCACAACAGGTGGCATATGAAGCAGATTTAATCCTGTTTGTAGCCGCTGGCGATCTTACCCGCACAGAATATCAGGCACTATCGCAACTGCGGCAGATGCAAAAGCCTCTAATTTTGGTATTTAATAAAATTGACCTCTATCCAGAAACAGATCGAGAGGAGATTTATCGACAACTACAACAATTAGGTAGTGGCAGCAGTAAAGACATTTTATCTCCTGATGAAATCGTCATGGTAGCAGCAGAACCTCAACCCTTACCAGTGCGCTTAGAATGGCCAGATGGGAAAGTGACTCAAGAATGGGAAACGCCGCCACCTCAGATAGATGAACTCAAGCAGACAATTCTGAAAATTGTGTTTCGAGAAGGGCGATCGCTTCTAGCTCTTTCTGCTCTTTTTCAAGCTAGAGATGCTGAGATTAATATTGCCAAAAAAACGATCGAACTGCGTAAAGAGCAAGCCGAAGAAATTATCTGGAAATATGCTCAATATAAAGCTTTAGCTGTTGCTGTTAATCCTATTGCCTTTCTCGATATTGTCGGGGGAATGATAACAGATTTGACTTTAATTCGCTCTCTAGCAAGGTTATACGGGTTACCGATGACTAGCTATCAAGCAGGTAAGCTCTGGCGTAGAATTCTCATTAGTTCCGGTGGTTTGCTCTTAGGTGAAATTGGCAGCAGTTTCATCTTAGGGGTAGGTAAAAGTACTTTAGCTTTAGTGAATGCTTTTGACAATCCAGCCGCCTTTACTACCTATGCTAGTACTGCCCTCACTCAAGGAGCGATCGCTGGCTACGGTGCCTATGCTGTAGGTAAAGTTGCCCAAAAATATTTGGAACAGGGATGTAGTTGGGGGCGTTTTGGGCCTAGTACTACTATTAAAACTATTCTCGATCGGGTGGAACCTAACACAATTATTTATCGGCTGCGGCAAGAATTGGGTCAACAACTGATGTAATCATCGACCCAAGCCAAACTCAAGAGATTGAAATCAATTGAAAATTGCAGATACAGTATAAGTGAGTTAGGCTCCTTTCAGTGTAAAGTATGACTCTACCAATAAGTCTGGGATCTACTGAATTTTTTTGTATCCGTTTTGAGAAGCTGTGGTAAGCTTAATATAACTATAAGAAAAAAGATTATAATCGAAGTCAAACCCAAAAAAAGAGCTAAGATAGCTAATTAAACAAGCCTGACAAGCTTCGGCTGTGGGTTCAAGGTTTGACAGACTACCACCCAAAATTACCAGTTAAATGGGAGCCCTCTGTTCAATGAACTATCTAGAAAAAACCTTCGAAAAGATGAAAGAATGGGCGCGCAAGTTGCTCGAAACCCTATTAGGTCCAGAGGCTGAACCTGAACCAGAGTTAATCCCCATTCCCGTTCACGAACCGCAACGTCGCAGAAAGCGTTAGGTTTGTCGGTGACTTCAGAAGAATCAGATATATTAAGTATTCTGGTTTTGCACGGACCCAATCTAAATCTCCTGGGCCAACGCGAACCAGAATTTTATGGTTCTGTAACTTTAGATTATATTAACATTCTTTTAGTAAAAGAAGCAGAAAAGCTGCAGGCCCAAGTATTTTGCTTACAGTCAAACCATGAAGGTGTATTAATTGATGCCATTCACCAAGCTTCAGAGAAACATCAAGGAATCTTAATTAATGCTGGAGCCTACACTCACACTAGCATAGCGCTGCGAGATGCCTTATCGGGAGTTAAAATTCCTACAGTTGAAGTTCATCTGAGTAACATTTACCAGCGTGAAGCTTTTCGCCACCATTCTTATCTTGCACCAGTAGCAGTAGGACAAATTAGTGGTTTTGGTGCTGAAAGTTATCGCTTAGGTTTACTAGCTTTAGTTAATCATCTCAGGAAATCTTCACTAAATGCTTGACAGCTTATGAGTAATGACAACTCCCAGCCGCTCAAAGAGGCTGAACTCATCACCATTCGCCCTGACGCTGAAGTAATGACTCGCCAAAAGCTTCCTTATTTTATCGGCATTTCAGAGCAGACTACTGGTTCTACTGGTTTGTCGATGCATTTAGTCGTGATTCCTCCTGGTGCAACCGCCACTCCCCATTTTCACCAAGGTTTTGAAACTGGAATCTATGTCCTAGAAGGGCAGGTTGAAACCCGCTATGGCAGAAATCTAGAGAAATCCCAAATTAACCAGGCTGGAGACTTTCTCTTTATCCCGCCAGGGATACCCCATAGTGCTATTAACTTAAGTCAAACCGAACCAGCCCGCGCGATTGTAGCCCGCAATGATCCGAATGAACAGGAGAATGTGGTTCCTTACAGCATTCACTCGAATCAAACTCAAATATGAAAGTATTAAGTTTTAACGTTGAGTAGCAATGTCAAAGAAAAAGCTATCGAACTGATAGATTTGACAGTGCAATCGTTAAGATTTTGTTAGTAAGAAAAAAAGGGGAGCTGAGGGGATGCAAACTTTCAATTATTCTTGCTCTGCAAAAACCGATCGGTTCGAGGAACTTCAGAGTAAGTTGCGCGATCGGTGGCAGGGAGTCGACCTCTTTGAAGAGGACGATTGCGACATTCTCGTGGTTCCTTCCTTAAGCATCGATCAGCGCGAAGCACAGAAGATTGCCGGACTTCTACATTATGAAGAACGATTGCTATTCTCTCTAATTCGCCTGCGCAACCCCCACACGCGCCTGATTTACATTACAGCAATACCTCTTTCACCTCTAATTATCGATTATTACTTACAAATGTTGCCGGGAATTCCCTTTTCTCACGCCCGCGATCGCCTGCTGTTGACTACCACCTACGATGCTTCCCTCAAACCTCTAACCCAGAAAATTTTAGAGCGTCCTCGCTTGGTAGAAAGAATTCGCAGAGCCTTGCGACCCGGAAAATCCTACATGGTCTGTTACAATGCCAGCATCCTAGAACAGGAATTATCTATTCAGTTAGGAATCCCTTTACTAGCTCCCTCTCCTCAATTACTCCATTGGGGTTCCAAAAGTGGCAGTCGAGAAATTTTTGCTGAATGCAACGTACCTCATCCCGATGGCAGCCTCAAAGTCAATAATGTAGAAGACTTGCTCAAAGAAGCAGCTGAACTGTGGGAACGACAGCCCCACTTGAAGCGGATGGTAATTAAACTCAACGAAGGCTTCTCTGGAGAGGGAAACGCTTTACTAGATTTGCAACCAATACAAAATTTTGCTCCTAGTGTAGCAAGTCATACTGCTAGAATTGCTGCACTGCGCGATCGCTTGCCTCATTTACGTTTTCAAGCACGACATGAAACCTGGACGAACTTTTCTAGCCGTATTCCGGAATTAGGGGCAATTGCCGAAGCCTATATTGAAGGAGAACACAAGCGATCGCCCAGCGTTCAAGGATACATCACCCCCTCAGGAGAAGTAGAAATTCTCTCCACCCACGATCAAATTCTGGGCGGACCAGACGAACAAATCTATCTTGGTTGCAGCTTTCCGGCTGAAGCAGCTTATCGACTACGTTTGCAGGAAATGGGCATTCGCGTGGGAAAAGCTCTAGCAGCTAAAGGAGCAATGGAACGCTACGGCGTTGATTTTGTTGCGGTGCGCCAGTCCAATCCAGGGATGGAAAAGTGGGACATTCAAGCGATTGAAATCAATCTGCGCAAAGGAGGTACTACCCATCCTTTTATGATCCTGAAGTTACTAACTAATGGTAATTACGATTACCAAACTGGTTTATTTTATAGCCAGGAAGGACAAGAAAAGTACTATATTGCTTCTGATAACTTGCAAAAAAAACGCTACCAAGGACTACTACCAAGCGACTTAATGGATATTATTGCTAAACATCGCTTGCACTTCGATACTAGTACCACAAATGGTACGGTTTTTCATTTGATGGGAGCCCTTTCTGAATTCGGCAAGCTAGGATTAACCTGTATTGGTAATTCTTTAAAGGAAGCGAAAGAACTCAACGATCGGGTTGAAAAAGTACTCGATTCCGAAACTGAATCCACGCTTGATTCTTCCTGCGGAACTTCATCTCACAGTCTTCCCATTCGCTGGATTTAACTAATATTATGGGCTTTTATTCTCGAGTTATTTTACCTTATTTATTAGACTTGGGGTTATCAGATCCCATCTCTTCTCAATATCGCCAGCAAGTTTTATCAGGAGTATCTGGAGAAGTATTAGAAATTGGTTTCGGTACTGGTTTGAATTTAACCCATTACCCAGAAAATATTAATAAAATAACTGCGATCGATCCGAATCCTGGTATGAATAAATTAGCACAAAAAAGAATTGAAAATTCTGATATTACTGTAGACGATCGCTTGCTAAATAGCGAAAATTTACCATTTTCAGATAATAGTTTTGATAGCGTTGTTAGTACTTGGACACTTTGCAGTATTAGTAAAGTAGATAAAGCTATTTCCGAAATATATCGCGTTTTAAAACCTAACGGTAAATTTTATTTTATCGAACAC